>SBGC01000027.1 GCA_006226985.1 Bacillota bacterium
ATCTATTATATAATTAAAACGCTGCGTGAAATACACGTAAAAGAAACTTAAATATTGGCTCAATTAAGCCAATATTAATTTTTAAAACAAAAAAAGAAACACTTGGATATGTGTTAGAAGAAAGGAGAAATACAAATGCCAACAATCTCACAGCTCGTTAAAAACGGGAGAACAGACAAAAAGTACAAATCAAAATCACCTGCACTAGGCTATGGGTTCAACAGCCAAAAAAAGGCTGAAAGTGAATACAATTCACCTCAAAAACGCGGGGTATGTACACGTGTTACAACCATGACACCAAAGAAACCAAACTCTGCACTTCGTAAATATGCCCGTGTTCGTTTAAGTAACCAAACTGAAGTTACTGCCTACATTCCAGGTATTGGACACTCTCTACAAGAGCACAGCGTTGTACTTATTCGTGGTGGTCGTGTTAAAGACCTTCCAGGGGTACGTTACCACATCGTTCGCGGAACACTTGATGCATCAGGTGTAGCAAACAGAAAACAAGCGCGTTCTAAGTATGGTGCTAAGCGTCCAAAAGTCGTCGCAGGCAAGCCAGGAACAGCAGCTAAACCAGCAGGAAAGAAATAAAATAAAACAAAAAACGAAAAATAACTGATCAAAAAGAAAGGAAGAAGGTGAACTCATGCCACGTAAAGGACATATTGTAAAACGCGACGTTTTACCAGATCCAATTTACCAATCAAAGCTAGTTACCCGTATTATTAATACCATCATGGAAGATGGTAAAAAAGGTACTGCTCAAGGCATTTTATATGGTGCGTTTAATCGCGTCAAAGAAGCTACTGGAAGAGAACCCATTGATGTTTTCAACGAAGCTCTAAATAATATTATGCCAGTCATTGAAGTTCGTTCACGCCGTATTGGTGGTCAAAACTACCAAGTACCAACTGAAGTAAGAGCTGTCAGAAAAACAACATTAGGATTAAGATGGTTAATTAACTATGCACGTCTAAGAAATGAAAAGACGATGGAAGAAAAATTAGCAAAAGAAATTATGGATGCATCACAAGGTTTAGGTGCAGCTGTTAAGAAACGTGAAGATGTACACCGCATGGCTGAAGCAAATAAAGCATTTGCTCACTATCGCTGGTAGTAAGGAGTTATTATTATGCCTCGTGTATTCCCATTAAATAAAGTCCGCAATATTGGCATTATGGCCCATATCGATGCGGGTAAAACAACAACGACTGAAAGAATACTTTTCCATACCGGAAAAATTCATAAGATCGGTGAGGTTCACGATGGTGCTGCTACAATGGACTGGATGGAGCAAGAACAAGAACGTGGAATTACCATTACATCTGCTGCAACAACTGCATATTGGAGAGACCACAAAATTAATGTTATTGACACCCCAGGTCACGTTGACTTTACGGTTGAAGTATCTAGATCACTTCGTGTACTAGACGGTGCTGTCACTGTTCTAGATGCACAAGCCGGGGTAGAGCCTCAAACAGAAACTGTTTGGAGACAAGCCACCGAGTATAAAGTTCCAAGAATCGTTTATATTAACAAGATGGACAAAATTGGTGCAGACTTTGCTCGCGCAATCCAAACAATCCACAATCGCTTAGGTGTTAAAGCAGTTCCGATTCAATGGCCAATTGGCGCAGAATCTGATTTCAAGGGTATCGTTGATATCATTGAAAGAAAAGCTTTCATCTATGATGGATCAGCTGAAGAAGCTAGTAAAGAAGTACCAATCCCAGCACATTTAGTAGACATCGTTGAACAAAAGAGAGAACAACTCGTTGAAGCTGTTGCAGATTTTGATGAAGACATCATGATGCAATACTTAGAAGGCGAAGAAGTCTCCATTGAACAAATTAAAAAAGCAATCCGTAAAGGAACGCTTCAAGTTAAGTTTTTCCCAGTAATCTGTGGATCCTCATTCAAAAACAAGGGAGTTAAGAAAATGTTAGATGCAGTTGTAGATTATCTACCTGCGCCAACAGATGTTGACTCAGTGATTGGTGAAGACTCACACGGTAACGAAGTCAGACGTCATCCAAGTGATGATGAACCATTTACTGCTTTAGCATTTAAGGTTATGACTGACCCTTATGTAGGTCGCTTAACATTCTTTAGAGTGTATGCAGGCCAAACGACATCGGGTTCATACGTCTTAAACACAAACAAAGGTGCTAAAGAAAGATTTGGCCGTGTACTCCAAATGCATGCTAACCACCGTGAAGAAATTAAAGAAGTATTCGCTGGAGATATCGCAGCAGTTGTTGGTTTAAAAGACACAACAACAGGAGATACATTAACAGCTGAAAAAGACGATATCATCTTAGAAAAAATGATTTTCCCAGAACCTGTTATTAATATCGCAATCGAACCAAAAACTAAACAAGATCAAGACAAGATGGGTGTTGCGTTACAAAAACTTGCTGAAGAAGATCCAACATTTAGAACATACACAGACCATGAAACAGGACAAACAATTATCGCAGGTATGGGTGAACTCCACCTTGAAATTATTGTTGATCGTATGAAAAGAGAATTTAAGGTAGAAGCTAACGTTGCTGAACCTCAAGTATCTTACCGTGAAACAATTTCTGGAGAAGCTGATATCGAAGGTAAATTTGTTAGACAGTCAGGTGGTCGTGGACAATATGGTCACGTTGTCATTAAGTTTGAACCAAACCCAGGTAAAGGTTTCCAATTTGTTGACAAAATCGTTGGTGGTGTCATTCCAAGAGAATACATCCCAGCTGTTCAAAAAGGTCTTGAAGAAGCATTACCTAACGGTATTATTGCGGGATATCCTGCAATTGACATTAAAGCGACTCTTCATTATGGCTCATACCATGATGTCGACTCATCCGAAATGGCATTCAAAATTGCTGCTTCAATGGCTTTAAAAGAAACGAAGACAAAAGCACAACCTATTATCCTTGAACCAATCATGGACGTTGAAGTTGTTGTTCCAAATGATTATGTAGGTAACGTTATTGGTGATATCACCTCAAGACGTGGACGCCTTGAGTCACAAGAAAGTAGAGGAAACGCTGTTGCAATTCGTGCATTAGTACCTCTATCAGAAATGTTTGGATACGCAACATCACTTCGTTCAAACACACAAGGACGCGCGACATTTATGATGCAATTTAAGCATTATGACAAGTGTCCAAAATCAATTATGGAAGAAATTATTAAAAAGCGCGGTTCTAACTAATCCGCTTGCAAAAATGTATATTTTAATATACAATGAATATGGTTAATCAAAAAACAATAAAAAATAAACTCATATAGGAGGAAAAATTACAATGGCAAAACAAAAATTTGAAAGAACTAAGCCACACGTTAACATTGGTACAATTGGCCACGTTGACCATGGTAAGACTACTTTAACAGCTGCTATTACAATGGTATTAGCGAAAAAAGGTTTAGCAGATATTAAGGACTATGCATCAATTGACTCAGCACCAGAAGAAAAAGAACGCGGTATTACAATTAATACAGCACACGTTGAATACCAAACTGAAAAACGCCACTATGCACACGTAGACTGCCCAGGTCACGCTGACTATGTTAAAAACATGATCACAGGTGCTGCTCAAATGGACGGTGGTATCTTAGTTGTGTCTGCAGCAGACGGCCCAATGCCACAAACTAGAGAACACATTCTATTATCACGCCAAGTTGGTGTACCTAAGTTAGTAGTTTTCATGAACAAATCAGATATGGTTGATGATGAAGAATTACTTGATTTAGTTGAAATGGAAATTCGTGAATTATTATCAGAATATGACTTCCCAGGAGATGAAATTCCTGTGATCCGTGGTTCAGCTCTAGGAGCAATGAACGGCGATCCAAAATGGGAAGCATCAGTACAAGAATTAATGGATGCTGTTGACTCATACATCCCACTTCCAGTAAGACAAACTGACAAACCATTCTTAATGCCAGTTGAAGACGTATTTACAATCACAGGACGCGGAACAGTTGCTACTGGACGTGTTGAACGTGGTCAAGTAAAAGTTGGAGACCCAGTTGAAATCGTTGGTATCACAGATACTAAGAACACAGTTGTTACTGGTGTTGAAATGTTTAGAAAATTATTAGATTACGCAGAAGCTGGTGACAACATCGGTGCACTTCTTCGTGGTGTTAACCGCGACCAAGTAGAACGTGGTCAAGTATTAGCTAAGCCAAAATCAGTTAATCCACATTTTAGATTTGAAGCGCAAGTTTACGTTCTTTCTAAAGAAGAAGGTGGACGTCATACAGCGTTCTTCTCTAACTACCGCCCACAATTCTATTTCCGTACAACTGACGTAACTGGAGTTATTACACTTCAAGAAGGTACAGAAATGGTTATGCCTGGTGATAACACTGTTATGATCGTTGAACTCATTCACCCAATCGCTATTGAAGAAGGAACTAAGTTCTCAATTCGTGAAGGTGGACGCACAGTTGGTGCAGGTTCAGTAGTTAAAATTCTTGAATAGTATTTAAAAATTTTGAGGCAAGAAATTGCCTCTTTTTTTATGCTTCATTTTGTATAAAAATCGTATAAAAAATGATAACAAATTAATCTGAAAAGAGTATAGTGAAATTGGATAGAAAAATATGTCATTTCTATCTAAATATTGACGAGCTAATCATGCTCTTCGATGATTAATTATTAATCGCTATGTTCATTCAATCACTGTAAATAGCCCTTAACATTAACCACCTCTAGAGATGATTCTTCTTGGTATTTTAATCAAAGTGAGGTGAACAATATGGCACAAGTTAAACCAGCTCCAAAACAACCAGCAGCTCAAACTAAACCAGCTCCAAAAGCTCCAGTTCAACAACCTACAAAACCAGCTCCAAAAAAATAATTAAATAGCTTACTATAAAGCATGGATGATTCATCATTCCATGCTTTTTTTGTTTTTTTATGTAAATGATGTGATTTTTTCGGCAATGTTGTCTATGACACGCATTTTTATTTATCTGTGATAAAATATGATTACAAAGAGGATGATTTTTGATGAAAATAATAGATACACATGCACATGTGAATACAAAAGAATTTGATCACGATTTAGATGATACGATTTTAAGAGCAAAAGTGAACGATGTGACAGATATCATTGTTATTGGTATGGATGAATATCATAATCAAAGAGCTCTTGAGATAGCCAATCAATATGAACATTTATATGCAACGATTGGCCTTCATCCAGGTTATGTTGATGAGGGAACGACAGAACATATTGAGCCGCTTCTAAAGCATCCAAAAGTTGTAGCAATTGGCGAATGTGGTCTTGACCTCTACTGGCAACAAGATAATATCGAACTTCAAAAAAAAGTCTTCATTGAACAAATTGAGCTATCCATCAAGTATCAGCTACCACTAGTGATTCACACAAGAAATTCATTTAATGAAGCCTATGATTGTTTAAAACCATATGCAGGCAAGGTTAAAGGCGTCTTTCATTGTTTTAGCTCACACCTAAATGATGCGAAGAAAGCCATTGATTTAGGCTTTATGATTGGCATTGATGGTCCTATCACTTATAAAAATGCTCAAGATATTAAGGAGATAGCACAACACATTGATTTAAAGCACATACTAGTAGAAACGGATAGCCCGTATTTATCACCGATTCCGCATCGTGGAAAAAGAAATGAGCCTGCAAACACAAAAGAAGTTGTGAAAAAAATTGCAGAGATTAAAGGTTTATCGATTGACGAAGTTGCGTCAATAACCTATGAAAATGCTAAAAGATTATTTCATATAGGAGGAAATACCAAATGAAAAGAAGAATATTTTCCATCATTTTAGTTGCATTCTCAGTATTTTTACTGATGGGATGCCAAGTAGAATTAAGAGCAAGAGTTGACTATGTATCACCTAATCCATACGAACAAACACGCATTGAAATGATTGCGATCGCAGAAAAAGCGACAATAGCAGTTAAAACTGATACAGGACATGGTTCAGGTATTATTTACGATTTTGAAGAAATCGCTGAGAAACCTGGAACATATCTTTACTATGCTTTAACCAATCATCATGTTATTGAAGAAGCATCAGAAGCAAAGATTCATTTTGGTGATAATGTCAATGATATCAATGTTAGAGATATCGCAAGTAATGCACGATATGATATTGCTGTCCTAAGATTTGAATCTACAAGGGTTTTAGATGTACATACTGTAAAAGCATTTGAAGAAAATGAAGAAGGACAAAGCGTTTACTTACAACTCCTTAAAGGACAAGATGTTTATGCCATTGGTTCTCCTCAATCATTATCGCATTTTAATTATGTGACACAAGGTGTTATATCTTTATTAGGTGTGACATATAATCAAGTGCCAGGGCTTGCCTTCATGCATGATGCAGAGCTCAACCCAGGAAACTCTGGTGGACCTATGTTTAATTTAAATGGCGATTTAATTGGTATTAATGTTGCTAAGATATCTAACATCAATACGAATGAAGGAGTTATTGCTGCTGAAGGTTTAAATTATACCTTATCGATTAATGCATTAGCACCAGTCGTTTTAGGTTTTGACGAAGAAGATTATTACACATTAGAACGTAAAGCAAGACTGGGTGTTACTGTTCAAGAAGTTGCTATATTCTTATCTGAAAACGATGCATCACTCCTACCTCCAGATCCAGTTGGAGTTGTTGTTATTGAGTTTGATTATACACGTAATGCACATCTCGTGCTAGAACAATATGACTTAATCATTGAAATGAATGGTATCGCAATCACTTCAATTGCTGATTTAAGCTCTCAGTTAGTTGATGCTGAGTTTGGAGATATTCACGAGCTCAAAGTGTTAAGAAAAGTAGGCGATGCGTTCATAGAAGTTATCGTTGAAATTGAACTTGCATGATATCTAAAATAGTTTTTGAAAAAATACTTAAAAAAGGCCTTACCATCGGATTTGCGGAAAGTATGACCGGTGGTAGTCTTTGTGCTGAAATGATCAAAAATCCTGGAGCATCCGAAGTTACACCAGGTGGTATTATTGCATATAGTGAAGCACAAAAAATGAATCTTCTTAAGATTGATTCAAAGGTTATAGAATCCTTTGGAGTCGTATCTAAAGAGGTTGCGATCGAAATGGCAAAACAGATCAGAACAATCTTAGGCGTAGACATCGGTGTTAGCGTCACTGGTAATGCAGGACCGACACTTCAAAAGCACTCAAAGAATCTAGAAGCATTTATAGGGTTTTCGTATCTCAACCAGGAAACATTTATTCATATTCAATTCGATGCATTAACTCGAAAAGAAGCTATTGAAAAAGCAGTAAAAATGACCTATTCACATCTCGAAAAAATGCTTGAAAAAATAGGCTAAAAAGTGTTGTTTAATCACATTATATATGATATAATGACCTAGCATAAGATAATCCTTGTCTTATAAAGACCATAGACCAGAAGGAGGTGGAACGAATGAAAAAATACGAAATTATGTATATCATCCGTCCAACTGTAGAAAGCGAGAACATTAAGCAAATCGTAAATCACTTTAATGAAATTTTTGTGAATTACAATAGCAAAGTGCTTGAGCTCAAAGAGTTGGGGCTAAAAGATTTAGCCTACGAGATCGAGCATCATAAAAAAGGCTATTACGTTTGGTTACTAGTTGAAGCTACTCCAGAAGCAGTTGCTGAATTTAACCGTGTTGTAAGAATTACAGAAGAAGTATTACGCTTCATCGTCGTGAAAGAAGGCGAATAAGTATGATGAACAGAGTTATTTTGGTTGGAAGAATTACCAAGGATCCTGAAGTAAAAACTACACAATCAAACAT
>SBGC01000082.1 GCA_006226985.1 Bacillota bacterium
GTTTATGAGTTTTAATGCATCATTTTTAAATACAGGAGGTGAAATAAGGTATCCTTGAATCAAATTACATCCATTCTTGAAAGCAATTTGATTTTGTTTATCTGTTTCAATCCCTTCAGCGACAACCATTAAACCAATGTTTTTAGCGAGGTTTGATATCATATTAACAATTGCACGCGAGTGAGCGTCTGTTTCTAGGTTAATAACGAATGCGCGGTCTATTTTGATTGTATTAATAGGTAAGTCTCTTAAATATTGTAAAGATGAGTAACCTGTACCAAAGTCGTCAAGATGAATACCAAAACCATATTTTTGAAGAATTTTCAGTTTTGTAATGACGAGATCAAATGAACCAATTAAGAATGTTTCGGTGATTTCTAGAGAAATTGAACCTTTTTTAAGTTCATATTGCTCAAAAATAGCGATGACTTCACTAACAAATCCGGCTTGTAGCATTTGAACTGGTGATATATTCACAGAAATATGGACATCATATGGTTCTAATTCTTTAGCTATTTGGAATGTCTCATGTAGTGCAATACGTCCAATATCAATAATCATATTGTTTTTTTCTGCCATTTGAATGAATTTAAGCGGAGACTCAGATGCATATTTAGGATTGTTCCAACGAATTAAAGCTTCAAAACCAACAATTTTTTCTTTATCATTATCAAACTGCGGTTGCAAAGCCATTCTAAATTCTTGATTTTTAATCGCATTTGCTAGGTCGTATTCCATTTTTTGATCACGTGATGCAATAAGGGATAAAGAAACATCATATGTAAAGTCTCGTTTTGCTGATGACTCTTTTGCATGGTTTAACGCGAGCATCATATTATCATAACATACATCAGGGTTTAATATCTCATAACGATCAACTTCGATGTGAAATACCCCAACTTTAACTTCAACGTTAATAAAGTTTTTATCAATCGTAATAGGTTCTTCAAAGATTTGTCCTATTTTATTAATCCATCTTGTAACCCAATTGAAGTTTTCAATATCTTTGAATAAAACAACAAAATGGTCAGAATTGATATTATAAAGTGTTGCAGGATAACCTTCTAAGCTTTGTTTCGCAAGTTCTGCGATGATTACAAGAAAGCGATCTCCACTTTTTTCTCCGAGTAAGATGTTAATTTTCGAAAATGATGAAATATCAAATGAAACAAGTGAATTATGTTTTGCAAGTAGTTCTTTATTTCCAAATAGTTCTTCTAAATCTTGTTTAAGACTATTCATATTAGGTAAGTGCGTAATTTTGTTGTATAACGCAAGATTGCGATATTCATCAAATTTACCTTCAATATGTGTAATATCATCACCAATAAGAATATATCCACCTGTTGTTTTAACAGGAATGAAATGAATATAAATACCATTGGATAAACCTATATCGAAAATTGCTGTAAACGACAATTGTTTCTTAATGACTTCTTCGATGATTGTCGTATCAAATTCTTGCTTAATTTTAAAATCCGTTACATTATCATAAATATCGTAATCTCCAAGTAATTTCTTAAAGCTACGATTATATGATTTAATCTTACCTTTTGCATTGATTCGAATAATGTATGGTTTTGCATAATAATGTGTAATCTTTGCATCTTCAATATCATTAATTTTTTGTTCGAGGAGTTTAAAGAGTAAAACCATTGCTCCAGCAAAAAGTACGAAGATAACAACGAAGAATGCCCATAAAATATTCGTTAAGTAGCTCATTGAACTCATAACAGTATCAAAATCATAGATATTAACAAGATATAAGTTCAATGTCGAAAGCTCTGTTGTATATGGATTAAAAATGTATACAGATTTTGTATTTAAGAAATTAGCAGTAACTGAGGTTTCTTTTCTAAATTCGAGTGTTCTTAAAATGTCTGATATCTCTGATTGCGACACATTACCATCACGCAAATAGTTAAAATACTGATTTTGGTTCGATTCTAGAGCAGTTTGATAATACACTGTACCCTCATGTCCAATGATAGCTGGATGTGAATCTAAATCGAGATAATCAAAAATAGGTTCAAAATACTGGCTAGCATCTAAATACCCAACATAACCTGCAACATGGAAAAATATATATGATGTTAACTCACCATTTTTAAATGCATCATCAAAACTATAAATGGCAACATTTTGAATGAAGTCTTCTTCATCGTAGTCAATATGATAAACAAGTGTCTGCTCATCAAGTATGAGAGAGCGATCGATAATTTCACCAAATCCAGTAAATGGTACACCCGAAGATTCGAGTGCATCGATTTGATTGTTTAAATTGTCGATAACTGTTGATTCATCAATTAATATCAAATCATTTACAACATCTTCGAACAATTCATAATCAAATGAAAGTTGTGAATCAATTCGTCTGACGAGCGTTTCACCAGCATCTAATAAATTCGTTGTTGCTTGTCTTGTGATAAAATTAGCAGAAATTTGTGTATAGGCAAAAATGACCACGACCATCATGATCACATATGAGATTGAGAATGCAATTGCTAACTTCCACGTGTAACGCTTCAAATAATGACCTACTTTCTCTTTTCTTACTTTCATTTTATGTTATTATATACGGAAATTCAACAAAAGAAAATGATATCATATGAAAGTTACTCTCTTTGCTAAAGCAAAAGATTTTTATTAATTTTTTTAACTAAAATTTACTGTTTTATCCGA
>SBGC01000097.1 GCA_006226985.1 Bacillota bacterium
CATAATATTTATGCCATTAAATGGATTTTTTACTGTTTTTCGCAAATTTCACACGATATCAAAAAAGTGATATAATGGATTGGGTGAACATATGAGAAAAATTGCAATTAAACTCATCGAATGGTATCAAAGAGATATTTCTCCTCACAGTAATCATAAATGTAGATATTTACCGACCTGCTCACAGTATGCCAAAGAATGTTATATACGGTTTAACTTTTTTAAGGCATCTTTTTTAACAGCGAAAAGAATTTTAAAGTGTAATCC
Organism: Bacillota bacterium; assembly: GCA_006226985.1. Classification (GTDB taxonomy): domain Bacteria; phylum Bacillota_I; class Bacilli_A; order Acholeplasmatales; family Acholeplasmataceae; genus Peloplasma. Next base: position 268 of record SBGC01000097.1, read on the forward strand.
GCTTTTTAAACCAAAATATGACCCTGTTCCAGAAAAGAAAGTACGGGGTAAAAGTCACAAACACGATCATGATCATCCCCATGAACATGATCATATAGAAGGTGAGAATCCTCATGATTAAGATTAGAAAATTAGATAGTGATGATGCGAAAATTTATCAAACAATCCGATTACAAGCACTCAAAGAAAGTCAAACATCTTTCAGTAGTAGTTATGAAGAAGAAAAAGATCGTGATATCACATCCATTCAAGATCGACTATCACAATCATTTGCCCATACATATGGAGCATTTGATGAACAATTGCTCGTTGGTATCATTTCATTTGTAGCAGAAACACGTATAAAAACACGACACACTGCTGATATTTATGGTATGTATGTCGACTCCAATTATCGTAATCAAGGCATAGGAAAAGCGTTACTAAACCATGTTATGATTGAAGCTAAAAAAAGAGGAATCATCGAAAAGATTCGATTATCTGTTACAGAGTCTAATAAGGATGCGATACGTCTATATGAATCTGTTGGATTTAAGATCTATGGATACGAAAAAAATTCAATGAAAATTGATCAAACATATTACAACACCTGTTTTATGGAAATTCACTTATGAAAAAACCAATCTCGCGATTGGTTATTTTTTTAAAAGTCTTCGCATAATCATATGAGATTGAACAACAATATTATGTGCTTCGACATAATCTAAATGATAGGCTTGTACTTCATCAAACAGTTTTTTTGACTCTTCAATTAAATAATGTGTGAGTTTTAGAAGCTCTTCATTGTTATAATGAGCATACCAGCAATTTTTTGTATGGTTTTTGTATTTAATGAGATCATCCATTTTTTCTTGTGGTGTCCAATCCTTATATCCTAAATAAAGAATTTTAATATCTTTGGGATAAGTATCAAGTAATTCACGTGAAAATGACGTTAAAAAATGAACCCCTTCGATGATTTGGTTTTCTTTATTTTGAATCAGTGTTTCAATCCATGCACGGATATAAGGTTCGAGTGCTTTTGAAACAGAAGGATCTGATTCATTAGCATTAATACCTAATGAAGGATTGGCTTTATGAAACATCATCATGATGTGATCAGTTGATGTAATGGAATAGCCTGTTTCTTTTGATAATGTGGTTGCTAGAATCGATTTACCGGTCTTAGCCATACCTGTTAAAATATAAATCATAAAACACCTCGTTAAAAACAGAGTAAAAATTTACCCTGTCGTTTTTTTTAATATGCGCGAGCAAACCAAACAGTTTGAGTCGCTTTCTTGCCAGTCACTGGGCATAATTTTGTAATCAGTTTTTGTTCAAAAGGAATAACACGTGCAGTAGCAGTCGTATCTTTCTTTATTTGAATTTCTGCTTCTTCACCGCTGATACTTAATGCAACATAGCCACCTTGTTTGATATATGACTTAAACTCATCATATGTTTTAGCTTCATATGTATTCTTTTGAACATGATTTAATGCATTTTGATAAAGTGTATCATGCATATCTTTAAAAATTCTTGGCATTTCTTTTGTCACGTGATCGAGTTCAACAACATGTTTTTGTCTGTCGTGTCTTGTGACTAAAGTGACATGATTGTGTTCTAAGTCACGTGGACCAATTTCAATGCGAACAGGTACACCTTTCATTTCATATTCAGAAAACTTCCAACCTGGAGACTTCGATGAATCATCAATCGATACACGGTAACCTTGTGCTTTAAGTTCTTGATAAAGTTTTGTAGTTGCGTTTTGAACAACTTCTTTTTGTGATTGAATTGGAATGATAACAACTTGAATAGGTGCAACGTATGGAGGCATGACTAAGCCTTCATCATCACCATGAACCATGATGACTGCACCAATTAATCTTGTTGAAACACCCCAAGAGGTTTGATAGGCATATTCTAATTGGTTTTGATCATTTTGGAATTTAATATCAAAAGCTTTCGCAAACTCTTGACCAAAGTAATGGGTTGTTCCTGATTGTAGTGCTTGTCCATCGTGCATGAGTGCTTCAATGGAATATGTTTCAACTGCACCAGCAAATTTTTCTTTTTCGGTTTTTCTACCTGTAACAAAAGGTATAGCTAGTAATTCTTCTCCTAATTTACGATAGATCTCTAGAATATCGAGCGTTTCTTTTCGTGCTTCAGCTTCTGAAGCATGAACAGTATGACCTTCTTGCCATAAAAACTCTTTTCCACGTAAAAATGGACGTGTCGTTTTTTCCCAACGAACGACTGAACACCATTGATTATATAATTTGGGTAAATCACGGTATGAGTTCACGATTTTTTGATAGTGTGTACAAAAAAGTGTTTCGGATGTAGGACGAATGATTAATCGTTCTTGAAGATCTTCAACACCGGTTGTAGTCACCATAGCTGTTTCAGGAGCAAATCCTTCAACATGTTCTTTTTCCTTTTGGAAAAGTGATTCAGGGATGAGTAGTGGCATGTAAACATTTTGATGATTCGTTTCTTTAAAACGACGATCTAAATAATTCATGATGCCTTCCCATATTGCATAACCATAAGGACGATAAATGATGAAACCTTTCACATCACTATAATCCATCAGTTCTGCTTTTAAACATAAATCTGTATACCATTGTGCGAAATCAACATCTCTTGATGTAATCGCATCAACTAATTTTTTATTTTGACTCACAATATTCACCTTTGCTCTTTATGCGTTTATTTTTTAACTAAAATTGTTTTGTTATCAACAAAATCAATCTTTCTTTCCTTATATAAATGTCCTAAAGCTCGTTTAAAAGCTTTTTTGCTCATTTGAAATGTTTCATCGATTTCTTCAGGTGTTGAGTCTGAAGTTAAATTTAAATCTCCATATCGAATAAGATGGGTTAAAATGCGATTGGCATCATCATAAATCGATACTTCTTTTTGTTCAATTAAAGAACCTGTATATCCCTTGTCTGAAATATAGGTAATCTTAACTTCTTTTTCTTCACCAAGTCTAAGAGTTTCTTTTACCATCGTATGATGAACAAAGACTTGATGACCTTCTTTAGAGAGTAGGTTAACACCTTCTCGACCAATTTTTTGAACAAAACAGTTTATTTTATCCTTTAATTGAAGGGAAGAACTGGGCTTTAAGATAATTTCTTCTTTGGTTGCAATTTTTGCTACGAGTTTACCTTTTACTTTAATAACTACATAAAGTTGATCACCTTTTATAGGCCAACTCTCAAGTTTAAAGGGTAGATCATCTTTCGACAATAAAATATCTTTAGCAATACCCATATGTAGGAAGACACCTAATTCTGGGACAACATCTGTCACGGTTAAGAAACCCGGTCGTGTGGTTGTAATAAGTGGTGTTTTCAAGGTAGCAGCTAAACGACCTTTTTGATCAAAATACAAAAAAGCGTCGACATGGTCGCCTGGTTTTAATGCTTGATAATTTGATTCATTATTATGTAAAAAAATCTCACCATCCGATGAGTCAAGCATATATCCGATATCTGTTTTTCTGTTCACTGTCAATTGGTTGACATCACCAATAAAAATACCCATACTATCACCTTTTATTATTTTAACATATTTATGTATAAAACATAAAAAAAAGAGTGCGATTGCACTCTATAAGTCTAATTCTTTTAAAATATGTTCGTATTGTTCAATGAGTAACCCTCTAAAGAATGTTACGATGGGGTTTAAATCTTTTTCTGCTTTAAAGATTTCGAGTTTTTCAATATATGCTTCTCTTTTTTCAAGTGGTATGGATATAGGTAAATAGCCACCAGCCATTAAGAAATAGTTTAAAACAAGTTTTGCGAGTCTGCCATTCGCATCCACAAATGGATGAATTTTCGCGATACTTGCATGCGCATAAGATGCAATCTCGATAGTATTACCTTCAAATTGTTCTATGTTCTTGAAGAACTTGCTCATGCGGTCATAGACCTTGACGTAGTCAGGTGGTTGATGTGACGCACCAAATATATTGATATTAACGTTACGGTAGACGCCACCTTGGAAAATGCCGTCAACGAGGATTTCATGAATATCCTTGAGTGTTTCTTCAGTAAATGGTTTGTTTTGTTTTGCTTCATTTTTTACAAAATCAAATGCTTTTAAGTGATTAAGAATTTCTTTTTGTTCTCTTTCACTATAGCCTAGTAGAGCTTTCGTATAGCTGAGTCGTTTAACTTCATCATAAGGAATACGATTTTTTCCTTCCATACCTACAGCATCATAAGTGTAGTCGAGTGCGAATTTTTTCTCATATTCTTCAATCGCTTGAATCTCGCATTCTTTAACGACATTACTTAAGTGCTGACGCTCTACCTCTAATAGATCTTTCTCCATATTATCAACGCTCCCATCTTTAAGATGATTATAACATAAAAGCGCTATCACGACAATAGATAAAAGAAAAAGACGACAAGTCTTTAACTTTGTTAAGATTCGATGAATCTCTTTAAGAAAGCTTTCGTCCTATCTTCTTTGGGATGATTGAAAATTTGATCAGGTGTTCCTATTTCTGCAATGACACCTTGATCCATAAAAACGACGCGATTAGATACTGCTTTTGCAAATTGCATTTCATGGGTAACAATGACCATTGTCATGCCTTCTCGTGCAAGTTTTTTAATCACTTCAAGGACTTCGCCAACCATTTCTGGGTCAAGTGCTGATGTCGGTTCATCAAACAGCATGAGATCCGGACCCATACATAACGCTCTCGCAATAGCAACCCTTTGTTTTTGTCCGCCAGAAAGTTCTGATACATTGGCATAGGTAAAGTCTTTCATACCAACTTTTTCTAAATAGTTTAAGGCAAGATCAATACTTTCTTTTTTAGTCATTTTTAAGAGCTTCATGGGTCCCAAGATGCAATTATCTATAACGTTTAAATTATTAAATAGATTAAATGATTGGAAAACCATGCCCATACGCATTCTAAGTTCTTCTAAATTTGTTTTTGGATCCATAAGATCTTTACCATGAAAATAAATGTGTCCTTCTTCGGGTTCATTTAATAGATTCAAACATCTTAGGAGTGTCGTTTTGCCTGATCCTGAAGAACCAATAATCGAAACAACTTCTTCTTGATAAATGTCTAAATGAATACCACTTAACACTTTTTGATTATCAAATCGTTTATGAAGATTATGGATTGAAATAAGTGGACTAGGCATAGACGTTTCCTCTTCCCTTTTTAGGTTTACGGTTTTCAAGTGCATGGATGATTCGTGACGTCATCGCTGTTAAGATTAAATAGATAATTCCAGCAATGAAAAAGCCTTCTACAAGTCTAAAATTTGATGATGTTGCTTGTTCAGTTGCTTTAAATAAATCGATGACTCCAATGACAGATAGAACCGCTGTATCTTTTAAATTAACAATAAATTCATTTCCAATAGCTGGTAATGAATTTTTAATTGCTTGTGGCAACACAATTTTAAACATCGACTGGTTAAACGAAAAACCAAGCGAACGTGCAGCTTCAAGTTGTCCTTTATCAATTCCATTAATACCACTGCGAATCACTTCAGCTATATATGCTGTTGTATTCAAAATAACAACAAAAAACCCTGCAGTAAGTGGCTCCCAATAAGGAATATTTAGACCAGATAGACCATAGTAAAAAATCATTGCTTGAACAATCATAGGTGTTCCACGAAAAATGGTGACGTATAAATACGTCGTGATATGTCCAAACTTTTTGAGTATTTTCGAAGTTATAGTATCTCTTCTTTGATCGATTTTCTGCATGCGAATAATCGTTAAGAAAAGTGATAAGATGAAACCACCTAGCGTACCGATAATCGATAACATCAAGGTAATGATCACCCCTCGAATAAAGAGGTGATCATAGGTCTTGATTAAATAGAGAATGGTTTCAAAGAATGCATGCTTGGGAGGTAGACTCGTAAGCATTTCTTAAGGTTGACGGTTTAATGCAGCCGTCATCATGCTTGTGCGTTCACTCATTGAAAGATCTGCTAAAATCTCATTAATACGATCTCTTAAAGAGGTATCAACAAGTCTTAAAGCAATCGATACAATCACTTCTTCATCAGTTACTGTGAACCCATTTCCTTCAGTAAATAAAATGATCGAAACATTTGAATTGGTTGCTGCCATGGCTTGCGCAACTGGTAGTTCAGCAACAAAAGCATCTGCTGTACCACTAACGACTTCTTGAAGTAAGAATGCATAAGTAGCAAGTGGTGTTAAATGATTAACACTTGGAATTTGATCGATTAAGTCATCTTGAAGTGTACCTTGTTGAGCAACGACTCTTGCTCCTGTAAAATCACTTAAAGATGTTGCATTCGCGTAAGACCCTGAACCTAAAACAACCATCACTTGCTCTGATCTAAAATATTCATTCGTAAATAGAACAGACTCTGCGCGTGCAGGTGTTGGACTCATACCAGCAATGATTAAATCAATATTGCCACTATCGAGTGAAGGGATTAATCCGTCCCAATCAATTTGCTTGATAACAAGCTCTGCACCAAGTGCTTCTGCAATGATTTGTGCAATCACGACATCATAACCATCTGCATAGGTACCACTTTGTCCATCGAGTGGATGTGTAAATTCACCTTGTGTTGTCGTTGTCCAGTTAAATGGTGCATAAGCTGCCTCTAAACCAACGACGATGCGATCAACATTATCTGGGTCAATCGCTTCAGTCTCCTGACATGCAGCAAGACCTAAGGATAATGCTGCTAAAACAAATAAAACAAAAAATCTTTTCATGCTCTCTTCCTCTTTTCTTTGTTTTTTGAACAAAAAAAGCATCCGAGAGGACACTTCAAAAATTAAAAACTAAATTTTTATTTTTGCTAGCGCCTCTACTTTCGTAGGAGTGTTATAAGTGTTTCCTATAACCCCATGAATAATATATGCCTATATCTTCATTCGGCGATGATTGCCTTTCGATCCATTCATAGTCTGCCGACTCCTGGACTTACTTTTCTACATCGCTACCTCTATGCTCTTAAGTTGTACGGGTTCAATTTTAGCATATAATGACATGATGTCAACCGATATCCTTTAAAAAAAGAGGGAACGTCTGATGAAAACGTTCACATCCATACATAAAAGAAGAGGGACTCACCGAAATGAGTCCCTAGCTTTAGAAGATTATATTTTGACTACGTTAGCCGCTTGTTGTCCGCGGTCGCCGTTCTTAACGTCAAATTCTACTTGATCGCCTTCTGCTAAAGTTTTGTATCCTTCAGTTTGAATTGCACTGAAATGTACAAAAATGTCCTTACCTTCTGCTGATGAGATAAATCCATATCCCTTGTCAGCGTCAAACCATTTTACTACGCCTTTCATTTAAATACTCCTTATAAAATATACTTGACACTTTTTGTGCCTAACTACATTATACACACTTAACGGCTCAATTACAAGGATAAAAGAAAATAAATGTTTTTTAATTAAACTGACTTTGATAAAGGGCATTATAAAAGCCTTTTTGTTCAATAAGTTCATCATGTGTACCTTGTTCAACGATATTTCCATCCTTAACAACGAGGATTAAATGCGCATTTTGTATCGTTGATAAACGATGAGCTATGACAAATGTAGTTTTGTTTTCCATGAGTGCTAACATCGCTTTTTGGATTTGTACTTCGGTATGTGTATCAACATTCGATGTCGCTTCATCTAAGATAAGCATCTTCGTTTTAGAAAGCATCGCACGAGCAATGACTAAGAGTTGTTTTTGACCCTTAGAAATATTTAATCCTTCATCGGTTAAGATCGTGTCATAGCCAAGAGGTAAGTGACTGATGAATGAATGAATACGTGCTTTTTTGGCTGCTTCTTCAACTTCAAGTCTTGAAACGTCACCATTGCCATATGCAATATTTTCAAAAACAGTACCATGGAAAATCCACGTATCTTGTAAAACCATGGAAAATGATCTTCTAAGTGATCTTCTTGTGAGTTGTCGTGTTTCATGGTGATCGATCATAATACGACCTTCATTAACATCATAAAAACGCATGAGTAAATTAACTAACGTTGTTTTACCTGCACCTGTGGGACCGACAATCGCTACAACTTTTCCTTTGGGTGCTTTAAACGATACATGATTCAGTACTACTTGATTTTCAACATATCCAAAAGTCACATCTTTAAATTCAACATCACCTTTGACATCTGTATATTCAATGGCATCTTCTACATCCTTAGGTTCTTCTTCCTCATCAATGACATGGAAGACTCTTTCTGCAGCAGCAAGTGCACTTTGAATATCCGCGATAATATTAGACATTTGATTAATAGGACCCGAAAAACGTCTTGAATAGAGTGTAAAGCTTGTGAGCTTACCAAGTGAGATATCACCAAAGAAATAAAGGATACCTCCAAAGACACCAACTAATGCTACGGATAAGTTTGAAACAAAGTTCACGGATGGACCCACAGTTGTTGAGTAATATCCAGATTCATAAGAAGCTGTTGATGCTTCGTCATTGATTTGATCAAACTTCTTTAAAACCGAGTCTTCTTGAACATAGGATTGAATGGTGCGTTGTCCTGTAATCATTTCTTCAGCAAATCCGTTTAGTTCACCAAGTTTTTGATTACGAAGACGATATTTCTTCTTAACAATTTTTGATAACACTCGTGTAATTGTTACAGAAATTGGAATCGTAACGACAAAGACAATGACTAAAATCGGACTCATAATGAGCATCATTATAAACGAAATAACAACTGTAATAATCGATGTAAAGATTTGTACAACATCTGTAGCTAGTGATGTGTTAATCGTGTCAATATCATAGCTCATTTTGGAGATAATATCTCCGGTTTGATTTTTATCAAAGTAAGAAATGGAAACTTTATTTAATTTTTCAAATAAATCTTTCCGCATCTTATAGACAACTGATTGTGAAATACGAACCATCGCAATCGACAAAATATAACTTAATATCGATGATAGTAAATAAAATAAAATCATTAATCCTGCAAAAAAGAAAACTTGATTAAACTTCACACCATTTTCCATCGCTGAAATCGTTCGTCCAGTTAAATACGGACCAACTAGTGATAAAACGTTAGATATCAGTGTTAAAAAGATGGCTAAAGCAAGTTTACCTTTATAAAAATAGAGGTAATCCCAAAGTCGTTTTAAAACATAACGTCTATTCGTTGCTTTTTGTGAACCATCATTACGACCTCTACCTTGTTTACCTGCATACATCATGACTTTTCACCCCCTAATTGATAGAAGGCAATTTCTTGATAAACTTCAGATGTTTTCAAGAGTTCTTCATGTGTACCTGATGCAATGATTTTTCCATCGTCAATCAGTAAAATAAGCTGTGAATCACGTAAACTACTTATGCGTTGTGCGATAATAATCATCGTTGTATCTTTTAATTCTTTTTTAAGTGAATTTCGCATTTGCATATCGGTTTGATAATCAAGTGCAGATGATGCATCATCTAAAACGATGATTTGAGGTTTACCCGCTACTGCACGTGCTATCAAGACTCTTTGTTTTTGTCCACCGGATAGATTGGTTCCTCGTTGAGCCATCTGATGACTCATTTCATCCGTTTTATCATAAATAAATGCTGCTTGAGCTACTCTGGTTGCTGTTTCAATATCTTGATTGGTAATTTGATCACGATTGAATTGGATATTACCATAGATACTATCTGCAAAAATTAAGTCATTTTGAAAAACAACACCAATTTGGCTTCTTAACGCATTTTGTTTAAGTGACTTGATATCTTTACCATAGATTAAGATTTGACCCTTGTCAACGTCATAAAAGCGCATTAAAAGGTTAATCAAGGTTGTTTTACCCGATCCTGTAGCTCCAATAATACCTAGTGTCTGACCTTGGTAAAGTTTAAAACTGACATCAGTTAAATTCGCTTCTTTTTGGTTATATGAAAAATAAACATTTCTAAATTCAATAATCGGTTTTGATGGATCAATGACTAAATCTTCTTCACCATCGAGCATGTCTTCTTTCATGTTTAAGACTTCATCGATACGTTCTGCAGAAGCTGTAGCTCTTGAAGCTAAAACGAAGACACGTGTAATGCTCATCATCGCTGTAAGAATGATTGTAAAATAGGTAACAAATGCCATGATTTGACCTTTTTCTGTTTGACCTTCATGGATACGATAAGCACCTGCAACAAGCACTAAAACAAGTCCGACGTTCATGACTGCATTCATCATGGGGTTTATCTTAGCCATGGTAATATGTGCATGGAGTTCGGATTCAATCGTGTTTTTATTCGCTTCATCAAATTTTTTTATTTCATGATCGCTCATGGATAATGCACGAACGACTCTTGCACCTGACACATATTCTCTAAGTTTTCGAATGAGTTTATCAACAAATCCTTGAGTTCGTTTATATAAAGGAATCCCACGTTTCGAAAAGAAATAAACAATGATGATGATGAGTGGGAGCATAGCAACCATAATTAGTGTTAAAAAAGGATCTAAAAGAAGCGACATTAAAATACCGCCTAATAAGAGTACAGGAGCTCTGACGCCAAGACGTTGCATCGAAGCTGTTGCATTATACATGTTGTATGTATCTGTCGTCATCCGTGAAATAAGGGATGGACGTGTGAGTTGATCAACTTGATTCGCAGATAGTTTTTCAATTTTAGCAAATAAATCATGACGCAACGTCTTGACAGACATTGCAGCGATTAATTCTGCTTTTCTGTTTGCTGCTACATTTAAATATAAACCTAAGAAAGCAATAAAAACCATGAGACCGCCTAACATATAGAGTGATCTCAGTGATTCACTTCCACTTCCTTGAAGTTTAGGTATTTCTGTATCAATCATATAAGCGATAATCCATGGCAAAAACAAATCAGCAAGAGCTCCTGCTGATTTAAACGTGAGTGAAACGGTCAGCATTTTCCAGTAGGGCTTAACGAGTCTAATAATCATCTTCATTGAAAACACATCCTTACATTAAAAATATAGCATTTTTCAATGTTTTTTACTACACTAAATAACAAAGAAATAAAAAAAGCTTTCGCTTTCTTTATTCAGTAATCACTGTAAAACCACTTTCAAAATAAATATCAAAATGATCCACTGTAACAGTTTCTTCTTTATCAAAAGTTAAAACCTTTATAAAATTAACTGTTAAGTCATCACGAAATCTTGAATCATCTTCAAGAAACAATGTGTTCATAATCATGATGGTTCCTGTATCAGTTCCAATACCATTGAACCTACCATCTCCACCTTTGGTGCGTGTGATATATAGTTTTACACCATCAAGATTAATCTCATGAAATTGATTGTGATCTTCATAAAAAATAGCCCATAACGCTTCGATAAAATCATTTCCTTCTGGACTTTTTTTTATGAGGATTGCTGGATCACCAACAACATAGGTTCCTTTTGGTAAAACATACGATTTAGACATGTAATGAACCTACCTCCATTTTTAATTGTTGTGATTTAAATATAGCGATGGGATCAATCTCTGGTTTTGTTAAATCTCCAATGGTTTTGTTTTCCCATATAAGATGAACATATTCTGGTTTATCAATAAATGGATTGCGATTTCCTTGATAATTAAAGATCATATTGTTTCGGTTTTTTTCAAATTGATCGACTGGGTCTTCTTTATGCCATTGAAGTAACAATGATAGCATTCCCATCCGAGCACCTTCTACTGTGTAGTGATCGGTTTCATCAAGAAGTAAATTGATGTCATTAGTTAAAACAAGTGTATCTTGATACATCACTGCCATGTAAAATAAAATACGTGCAACATCACCCTTATGTTCATCACCAGGATAAAAACCACCATCTAAAGTAATACCATATGTTCCTTCACCATCTGCATAAAAACGATCGCTTCGTGAACTGTTAATCGATGGGATTGCTGCGCGAAGATTATGGAGATCTGATGCAATGTTTCGTTGGTAGCTTGCAACGCGATCAACACCAAGTCTTGAGTTGGGCCATACATGTTCTTTATTCCATGAATCACCCTCATCCCAAATGGCATTAATGATTGATCCATCATATATCGTCCAAATTTTTGTAATATCTGATAAACTCTGATCTGTATCTTCTAAAATATGACTAGCTTCATTATAGGTTTTTAAGGTAACACCATCGTTGATGATATCATGGAGCTCATTTTTGAGTCCACTACCGATTAAGTTGTTTGCTTGATAATAATAATCTGCACTTTCAACTAAACTATAATAGTAAAAACCTTGTTCATTTTGATCAGCACTATATTCAGGTCGATAGGGTTCTTGATCAGATGTAACATAATAAATAACAAATGAAATGATAAAAACAGCAAAAATAGCTAAGGTTTTATAGATTTGCGTTTGTTTAACTTTTTTAATTTTTCTTGATGTCGATCTGACATAAGGTGTTCGCTTTCGATTCGCCATGAAAACCTCCTTATAGTTGCTTTATATGATAGGATAACACAAACCAAAGAGTTTGTGTAAAATGTATGTGATTTGTTATAAATAGAATGGATTGACAAAAAAATCAACTTCGGTTAAAATTGTCTTTGCATGCCCCTATAGTTAAATGGTATAATACAGCAATGGTAATGCTGCGTTGCAAGTTCGATTCTCGCTGGGGGCACCAGATCATGATTTAAGCGACAGTGTCGCTTTTTTTGTTTTCTTCTACCTTTTCTTCTGGAATTTCACAGACGTATGGAACATAGGGGAGTGGTTTGTGTTGTTGTTCGATGTCTTGATAGGGATCAATTAAACGATCAAAAATCCAAATAGCTCCGATATAAATGTTTTCTTTATCTAATAAAAATGCTTGATGATCTTCTAGATGAAGTAGATGAAAACTCTTGTTTCTCATATATTTTACAAGTTTTTCGTTTAGTTTGGGATATGATTTTGCATAGACCTGCAAAATGATTTGATAAGCTTTTTCGACATCTTTTTGTTTGTAAAAATATAATGCAAGATCATTAGCAAGCATGAAACCATGTTCATTTCTTAGGTAGGATTGAATGTTTAGTTTTCTTAATTTTTGATCAACATCACTATCAATAGGATAGTCACCATTAAGTATTGTTTCAAGATATTGTGTAACGAGAAGAGTATGGAAGAGTGTATTATTAATTGTTAAGTTTCTTAAAACGTGTGTCGTTTTATTTAATAAGAATGTTTCTGTTTCACTTGACTCTTCTAAAGAAAAAACTGTATATTGGCTTAATTGAACAAGTTGAAAAACTTCATGTGTTCTCATATGTTTATATGCGACAAAATCACCATAAAAAAGTGGATTTGAAAGCTTAAATGTATAGATATAAATTGTGCTCAATAAAGCTATAAAAAGCGTATTTAAGACAAAGATTCCAATTAGTGTTTCATTTGTTGAAAAAATAGTGATCAAAATCGTTGAAACAATGGATAGTACTAAGAAAGTAATTGTTACAATTGGTGCTGTCATTAATGAGTTTGCAAAAGCTTTTATTTTCTTTTGGTAAGTCTCCTCATCTTTAATTTCTCCAAGTTCAGGAACAACAAGTCCTCCAAATAAAACCCATAGTTTAGGATTGATTGATAATCTCCAGCCTTTTTGAGTTTTATGGAAAATAAAGATTGTAATATAAATCGCTCTAACTTTAACTTTTTGAAATATAAAGGAAAAGAAATGACCTAATTCATGAAGAGTTAGGGTTAAATAAAAACTAAAAAGAATCCATAAGGGATATGCCCAAATAGGTATATCTTTTAATCCTGTTGTAATCTTTGTCCAAATCCCTTGATAGACAAGTAAGGTGTAGAAAAATCCGAGGAGAAATGCAAAGATGAAAAAATAAATGATTTTAAGTTGTTTATGCTGTTTTTTCTTTTTCATAAAATACCGTATGTATCCTTGACATCTTGGACAAAGATGATGCCATTACCGGGTTTACTAATTTCAAGTGTATCACAAATGGTTTCAACAATGTCTTTGACTATTTCGTGTTTTGCAATCATTAAAACAATCTCTTTTTCTGGTTCTATCTCCATGTTAAAGAGTTTAGATGTTTCATGTATACCAGAACCTCTTGCATTGATAATGGTCGCTCCTTTTGAACCAACTTCAGTCGCTGCTTCGACGACTTGCTCACCTTTACCCTTATCAACAATCGTAAATATTGCTAAGTATTTATTCATATAGTGTTCTCCGATCTTTTCTTTTTCATGATAATCATATTTACCTGAACCTAAAAATGTTTGGATATGTGTCGTAAATGCAATTCCATGATGTGGTTTATCGAGTTTGAATTTTTTACTGATCGCTTGCATCGCTTCTATTGTTACACGTGATGGAGCAATCATAAGTAAAATCTCTTTCCTTGATTCCCCAAGCTCTAATAATTGAAGCCATGATTTATGATATGTTCCTTTTCCAAGAATGACAGTTCCTCCTGTAATACCTTGGTTTTTCGCTTCTTTTAAAACTTTACTACCGATACCAAAGGGGACGATGATGCAAATGAGTTCAAATGAAAGTTGTTCGTTTTGCATATTAGACACCTCCTTTTCTTGTTTTAATTTTATAAATGAGACCTAAAATCTGTAAAGTGATGATGGGGGTTAGCGCAACCATTGCGATCATACCAAAACCATCAATGACGACATTAGCATCTTCATATGCATTAGCAGCACCTTGTGTAAATGCGAGAATGAAGGTTGCAGTAAGTGGTCCTGTAGCAACACCTCCCGCATCAAATGCAATACCAACGAATAGTTTTGGAACGATAAATACGAGTAGGAGTGCAATCGCATATCCAGGTAATAAGAAATGCCATAATGCAATGCTTGGTGTTAAAATTCGAATGATTGAAAGCAAGATGGAGATACCAACACCAATAGATAGAGGGATAAGTACTGTTTTTCTGTGGATATAACCTGCAGTAATATCTTCAATTTGATGGGTCAATACTGAAACAGCAGGCTCAGCAATAATCGTTAATAAACCGATTACAAATGCAAAGATTAAGATATATATTTTTTGATCATTTAGTGCCAAGACTTGACCAATTTGATGTCCGACTTCCATAAATCCTGCATTGACACCAAGAAGGAAAACAAAAAGACCAATGAATGCATAGAAAAATCCGATGACCATTCGTCGAAAGGGTCTCTTTTTTAGTTTGAATGCAAAAATTTGCATGCCAAATAAAATCACGATGAGTGGTAATAAGGCGATAAATGCATCTGTTATCATTTGAGGTAAGATTTGAATAAATGGTTGAATAACAGCAGGTGTTTGAATAAATGACATATCAATTTCTGAAGCAAACGTTAAATCTCTATTAAAGTAATTTAGAAAAAGTAATGAGATGATCGCACCTGCTGATGCAATCGCAACCAGTCCAAAGCTATCTTTTTCTGACGACTTAGAGTCTTTTTTCATTTTAGAAATACCTGTTGATAGGGCAAGTATAAAGGGGACAGCTAATGCACCTGTTGTTGCTCCTGAAGCATCAAATGAAATAGCTAGAAAATCAGGTGTTGCAAATAATGCCATCACAAAGATAATAGCATACACAATCCATAATATTTTATAAAGGGGGAGATTGAAAATAATTCTGATAAATCCGATCCCTATAAAAACAGCTAACCCTATAGAAACAAAGATGACGATCTTTATAGAGGGAATTATCCCTAAAGTCACTTCATCCACTTGATTTGCGAATACGAGTAAACCTGGTTCAGCTATGGAGATGAAAAAGCCTAATATTAAACCTGATATAATAACAATCCATAACTTATTTGTCTTTGTGAAACTTATTCCAGTATGTGCTCCCAGAGGTGTAATACCTAAATCAACACCAATCAAAAAAAATGTTAGTCCAAGAATAATCAATAAAGATCCGAGGATGAAACGTAGGAGCTGAGCTTGTGAAAGTGGAACAAGCGTAAAGTGCAAAAATAGGACAACAAGCGTTATAGGCAATACAGCTATCAAATTTTCAAGAAATTTTTCTTTGAGTAATTGCATCGCTATTCTCCTTTCAACACTTTATAAATATTATACTATAAAATAGTAAGTTTAACTAAGGATTGCGATAATGTAGGCATGCACATAAGATGGTAAGTGATTTTTATGACTTTTTTAACTTTTAAAAATCAAAAAATATTGTTGAATTTGTCTTGTGATATCTTGACAACCTATAAAATATTTGTTATCATAAAAAAGCACGAACAAGTGGGCGTCGTATAATGGTTATTACACGTGCTTGCCAAGCATGAAATGGGGGTCCGATTCCCCTCGCCCGCTCCAAATGAAATTAACTGCACATCAAGTGCAGTTTTTTGTTATACTAAACGTAGGTGATTAGATGAAAATTTTTAAACAAAAAGAGGATATTGTCATTCGATCGATGTTATTTTCTGATATTGAAGATATTATGCAAGCTTTAGAAAAACAAGGGTGGCAAACAGATCCTCATAAATTTCATCATTATCTTGAACTTCAAGAAACAAATAAGCGTATCATCTTTATTGCGTGTAAACATGATCGTGTTTTAGGCTATGTTACACTCGATTTAAATCCATCTTATGGTCCATGGAAAGATAAAGACATACCCATGATTACTGATCTTAATGTGTTTCAAATCTATCAAAAAATGGGGGTTGGTAGTTTACTGATGGATGCTATCGAATCTTATGTGTTTAAAGCATATGACATCGTCACTCTTGGTGTTGGATTACATCATGGATATGGACAGGCTCAAAGACTTTACATCAAAAGAGGTTATTTACCAGATGGCAGTGGTGTCTGGTATCATGATGAGATAGCAAAACCATATGAAACCGTTCAAAATGACGATGATTTAAATCTCTATTTATATAAGAAAAAAGAGGATTTTAAATAAGCTTGTTTTCATATTGCATGTTCTATTTCTTTATGCTATAATCATGTCGTTGTATTCTCCGAATCGATTGAGTGGGGGACCCATTTTAGTGGGGTGAATCTATAAATGAAGGGTAACTTGGAACCCTAACCCGTCAGCTAACCTCATAGGAGTTGCCAAGCGTGTATCGTCAAACGTGACGATACGTGCTTTTTTTGTTTAGAAAGGGTTGACTATATTGAATATTATTTTAAAATTAAGCATCATCTTAGTGATTGGCTTTATCTTTGGTAAAGGAGCAAAAGCACTTAAATTACCTTCTGTTTCTGGTTATTTAATTGCAGGTCTTTTACTTGGACCATCACTATTTGATTTTGTTTCAAAAGCTGAATCACATCAATTAGAAATTATTAGTGAACTCACACTCTCTTTTATCGCATTTGGGATTGGTAGTGAGTTCATGTTAAAGGATATTATGGCTATGGGTAAAAAAATAACCATTATCACACTTGCTGAAGTTGTAGGTGCGATTACAGTTGTTTTTTCAGTGATGTATTTTATATTTAACATGGATTTTGCGTTTTCGATTGTGATTGCATCTATGTCTGCTGCAACTGCGCCTGCAGCAACCATTATGGTGATACGACAATATCGTGCATACGGACCTGTCACAAAAACCATATTGCCAGTCGTTGCACTTGATGATGTGTTTGGGATTATGGCGTTTGGAATTGCGATTTCGGTTGCTAAAATTCTTGTTTCAAATCAAGATTTTTCATTAGTTAAAATCATTAGTGTTCCATTAATTGAAATTTTTGGATCACTTCTTCTTGGATTTGTCTTAGGTTTCATCTTATCAATTATGACCAAACGAACAGATGCTAAAGATGAATTACAAATTAAGACACTATTCTTTATTGGATTAGGTATTGGATTATCGATGTGGTTAGACTTATCACCACTTCTTACAAACATTATGATGGGAGCAACCCTCGCTAACTTTAGATCATATGCTAATCGCTCCTTTAGTTCAGTCAATGATTTTGTTCCTATCTTCTACATCTTATTTTTCACACTTGCAGGAGCAAGTCTTGACTTAAGTATTTTATACACAGTAGGTATTGTTGGTGTGGGTTATATTATCGCACGTGCAACAGGTAAGATTTTAGGTGCCTATGTTGGTGCTAGATCTGTCAAAGCTGAAGATAATGTCAGAAAATATTTAGGTTTTGCGCTACTACCACAAGGTGGTATTTCAATTGGTTTATCTGTTATTGTGATGCAACAATTACCCTTATACTCAACTGAAATAACAACAATTATTATGGCAAGTGTTCTGTTCTATGAAACATTAGGACCGATATTTGCTAAAATATCGATCCATAAAGCTGGAGAGATTAACTTATTACCTGAAGTTGAAGACTTAATTGAAATTTAAAGGGACCGATTGGTCCCTTATTTTTTATGCTTCTATTTGTTTTTGTTTTTTAAATAATGGAATGATATTTATAACAAGTAAGTAAACAACATAAATCGCTGCAATACCAATGAGCCAATCAAAGATGCTCAATAATTTAGCTGCATCGTTGACGATGAAATTAAGAATCACCAGTGGTTGAACGATTGGCATAGCGAGTAAAATGAATAACCCACCCATTGTACATCCAAGACCAAATGCAATCATTGCAGTTAAAAACATTGGTAATGCTGTATTAAATCCATAACACATATACATCCAAACAGATGCTATAAATATTGGGAAGAAAAGTGATTTAATGTCAAACTTAAGCGTAATCTTTTCTGTAAGCATATAGGATAGAATTAATAACAAGAGATAAACTGCAACCACAAAACCTAAGATCATTTTAGGTGTGATGTCGTCAAAATCTTTAAAGAAGAAATCATACGAACCGAGTGCAGAAATAAATACTTGAATATCATCACTAAATACTGCAATAAGTAAAACCAAGAGTGCTCCTAAATGAAAGTTCTTCATTTCTAATAAAGCAACAGTTGCCAGAATGAGAACAATCGGT
>SBGC01000089.1 GCA_006226985.1 Bacillota bacterium
ATGTTACAATTAATATGAAATTCATGTTTTTTTATTTTATAAAATAAAGGAGGATCTAATGGCACATTTGTTCGACACCATTCACCCAAACTTTTTTAGTGTGCTTTCCTCCCCTAACAAAAAGACATATATCGACTGTATTTTTATCATTTATTACGCAATTGATAGTATAGAAGATGCTTTTCAAGGGGACCGAGAATATATCATTTCAAAGCTTGTTGACTATTTTGATGATCAACCACAAGAAGATTTTCTTGACGTTGAAGAAGATGAACCCGCGAGAACATCACGGCAAAAAGCACTTCATGTCATCAGCGTTTTAAAGAAAAATGGTTGGCTAGGTGAAGAAGAACTCGGTGATTATAAAACATCACTTAATCTCTTTGACTATTCAATTCAAATCATTGATACGTTAGATAATATCCAAAATCATGTTCAATCAGAATATACAGGTGAGATTTTTACCGTGTATTCTCTTTTGTCATCCTTTACAGTTGAAGAAGGTATTGGGGTCTTAGAACAAGCCTATCAAAAAACGAATGATATCTTACGTAAACTCAAATCACTTAAGGCGAATATTTATAGATATTATTACGACATTACAAAAAAGCAATCGAAGCAAGATTTACAAATGCTCCTTGAAAAACTTCTCATTGAATATAAGCAAAACTTCTTTGATTCAGCATATTATAATCTAAAAACAACCGATTCCTTACCACGCTATAAACGCTCGATTTTAGATGCTATTTCTAAGATTCAAAATGATGAAGAACTCATGGATAAACTTGCGAAAATAGTCATCAAAGTAAAACGTTATGATGATTATAATGATGCCTTCCATTATGTAGAAGATCGTCTTCGTTATATCACAGATTCATTCCAAGCACTTGAACACTTAATTTTAGCCATTGACCGTAAAAATGAACAATATATTAGTGCTGCTGCATCTAAAATATTATTCTTTACGAATCAATCAGATGATATTGAAGGTATTTTTAATCGTATCTTTAAACTCATCTTATCGAATAAACAAATCGATTACAATCAGCTATTTTTCTTAACGCAAGTCAAAAATCTTGATACATCTTCACTCTATAATCAACGTAGACAACGCATAGAACCAACTCCTGAAGAAATTAATTTTGATGAAGAATATATTACTGAAGACTACAAACAAGAAAAGATTAAACAACTACTTAAAAATAACATCTTTGGTAAAAAGGAAATTGATGAGCATGTGAGAAACCTTTTAGGTGATAAAACACAAATTGAAGCACAGCATGTTCAACTTGAAACGGTTGAAGATTATGTCAAGCTCATTTTGATTTTCCTATACTCCAAATCCATTGGTATGCATTATGATATCGAAATATTAGGTAAAGAGGTTAAAAATAACTTTGTCACTTTCCAAAACTTCAGAATCAAAGGGGTGTCTAAATGAATAAAGCACAAGCAGCAAAACAATTTAATGATGCATATAGCCTTCTTAAAGAAGGTGAAAAGACGATTTTTTCACGCATCGTCAATAAGCTTTTTCAAGTTAATTTTTTAACAAAGAAAAAACCAGGTGATGTTAATGATTATCGTTTCATCTTAGCATACAAAGAAATCTTTGAAGCGTATTATCAAATCGCTGACTTTTCACTTCAAATTGAACGTGAAGAAGAAGTTGTCTACATTACCAATGATAATTTTTATAACCATATGCGTTTAAGAAAAACAGAAAGTATTTTAATCTTAGTCATTCGAATTTTATATCAGCGCAAAAAAGACTTTGTTACTCTTGATGAGAATGTAGAAATATTCTTACATGAAATTCATGCTGAACTCATGAGAATTGGCTACTTAGATCATAAACGTATTACAAAAGATCGTCTAAAACCTGCACTATCGTTTTTAAGAAACTATAATATCATTGACTACATTGACCGAGGTTTACATGATGATGCACGTATTAAGATTTATCCAACCATCTTATTTATTACAAATCTTGAAGGTATGAAAGAAGTTGTTAATAAACTAGACGGCTACATGGAAGGAGGGGCAGACGACGATGAAGAAACTGACGAAGATTAAACTTGTTAATTGGCACTTATTTTCTAATCAAACGATCGATATTAAAGATAACACCCTCATATCAGGTGAAAACGGATCAGGTAAATCAACGTTATTAGATGCGATGCAATTTCTTTTTGTAGGGGGTAGAAGTGGTGCGAAATTTAACATCGCTGCTACAGATGATGCAAAAAGAACCCTTGAAGGATATATTCGAGGAAGAATTGGTGCAGAAAATAAAGAGTATTTACGTAACGGTGATGTCATCACCCATTTAGCACTTGAATTTTATGATGAACAAAGTAAAAAGTATACAACCATTGGCTGTATTTTAGATCTACCTAAACAATCGAATATTAAAGAACGTTTTTATCTTTTAGATAACGTATCCATCCATGATGGTTTATTCCTCGAAAAGAAATATCCAAGAGACTATAAGAGTATGAAAGCATACCTTAAAGCGTTAGATATCGATTTTCAACCTTTTGAATCCCAAAAGAAATATCGAGATGCACTCGCTCGCTTTTTTGGTATGGATGCGACAAAATATGCAAAAATATTACCAAAAGCTTTAGCATTTAGATCAATCGATCTTCAGGCATTCGT
>SBGC01000094.1 GCA_006226985.1 Bacillota bacterium
ACTATTTAAATGAAATTTATTGATAATAACTGTTCGAATATATTCAATCATGTTTGGATTCATCACATTTTTATGATGATCTTGAATGGAGAAGAGAATTAAAATAATAGGAAATATAATTTGCCAGTTATAACGTTTGCTTGCTTCAATGATTTCTTCATTCGTGTAAGAAGCAGAAAGATTCGATACGAAGTTAAGTAAAAACTGATTTTGTTTTAATGTGTTTTCAATTTTTTTCTGATGAATGACAATAATCATTAACTTAATGATTTCAATATAGTTATGTAGAATATGTCGTTTATCATTTTTTGCCATAAAGACAAAACGGTAAATCGGTTTATCATCATAAATGACATCTTCAGAATAATAAAGTGCATCATTTAATCGTTGAAAAAGATTACTTGATGTTCGATATTTGTCATAGTAGGAGATTAAGGCATCATTTGTACAATATGTCTTTTTATTATCAAGATTTTGGATGAGTAAATCTAAATCAGGTATTTTCTCAATGATTTCCATTAACGTAATCGTTGATGGATTCTCATAAACTTGTTTTAAGAAACTGGAGTAGTTTGCATCAAATGCATAATTTGAATAATCTTGGCTTTGTAATTCAGATAAGATATTGTTAAATAAAATGGATAAATTGGCATCATAATTAAGTGCAACAATAGGCAATTTAAGCTGTTCAGCAAGTACTAAAATCTCTTCAGGTATCACATCAATATAACGCTTCATTTTGATGAGTATACCTGCAGTATTTTTTTTATTTAACACAAAAAGAAGCTTTTTAAATGTTTCTAATTCATTTTTAACTGGATAAAAGGTTGTCAAGATAAGATTTCGTTCAATAATATAGTTTTCGAAATCAGGTGTTTCAAGAATGGATACACTTTCAAACGAATGATTGATATGATCTTTTGCAGTTAATATTTCATAGGATTCAAAAATCTCTCGATCAAATAGATCTTTTAATGTTGTTTTCATAACCTCACCTCAACCGTATTGTAGCATATTTAGAAAATATTACAAAGATGAAGCGTTTTTATTGGCATGTATATATAAATACTTTCTCGTTTTACTTTAGTATAATGAAACCAATAGGAGGTGCTTACTATCAAATACTTTGTAAAAAGTGATTGGAATGGCTTTTTTGGTCTTTTTACTAACAATCTAACCAATGTGTTAGTGATGGCAAGTTTATTATCTGTTGTTGTCGGACTACCTGGTAATATCGTCTATGGCAGAATTTTACCAGCTGTTGGACTATCGATTTTGATCTCATCGATTTATTATAGTTGGATGGCAATTAAACTAGCTCGTAAAGAAAACCGAGATGATGTTACTGCGCTACCCGCAGGTACATCTGTTCCTCACATGTTCTTAATTGTCTTTCTAATTATTGGACCTGTTTACTGGGCAACAGGAAATGCATATCTCGCATGGTCTGCAGGACTTGTATGGTCACTTCTAGAAGGTGTGATTGAACTCGCTGGAAGTTTCATTGGTACAAAGATTCGTAAAATTCTACCAAGAGCAGCGATGTTAGGATCTTTAGCTGGGGTTTCAATTACCTATATCGCTTTAAATCCTGCATTTAATTCATTTGCGATTCCTTATATTGGATTAGTTGCTTTAGCGATTGTTTTACTTGGTTGGGTTGGTAAAGTTAAAATGCCATTTAATATACCAACAGGATTAGTTGCTATCATCGTTGGTGTTTTCATCGGCTGGATTAGTGGTCTTATGACAGGAACTGCATTAGTGGATAGTATTAAAAATATTCAATTTGGTATTCCTATTCCAAGTATCACACGTTATTTTGATGGCTTTAAGAGTGCATTACCCTATTTATTTAGTGCGATTCCACTAGGTATCTACAACTTCTTTGAAACAATTGATAACTGTGAGTCTGCATCGGTTGCAGGTGATCACTACTCAACGAAAGAAGCGATGCTTGCTGATGGAGCAACAACGATTATTGGATCTATTTTTGGTAATCCATTCCCAACAGCAATCTTCATCGGTCACCCAGGTTGGAAAGAAGCAGGTGCACGTATCGGTTATTCATTTGTTGGTGGGATTACATTATTCTTATTAACGATTGTTGGTATGATCTCTGTGTTATTAACGATTATACCGGTTGTTGCTATCCTTCCAATATTGCTTTATATCGGTATTGTGATCACTACACAAGCATTTACCTCCGTTTCTCATAAATACGCGCCAGCGGTCGTTTTAGCGATTATTCCATGGCTTGCTGATTGGACGAAGAATGCTGTTGATATTGCTTTAGGTGCTGCAAATACGAATGCATCCGGTGTTGGTTTTGGCGTTTTAGAAGGTGCTGGACTTAATTACTTCGGTATGATGAACTTAGGTGCAGGTAGTATTATTATTGGGATGATTTTAGGATCGATTGCAGTCTTTATCATTGATCATAAATTCGTTCATGCAGCGATTACTTCAGGAGTTGCAGGAGTCTTAACATTCTTTGGTATCATTCATTCAGGTATCGTCAAGGTTAATGCTAACTTTGATATGTTTATCGGATATTTATTAATTACAGTAATCTTTATAGGTTATTACATATATTACAAGAAAAAGGGAGATGAAATACATGAGAAAGTATCAAGTTGAAGCAAAACCGTTTGT
>SBGC01000054.1 GCA_006226985.1 Bacillota bacterium
TTCATAAAATTGGCAAGATGATCTTAAGATGGGTAAAACCAAATGAATATCGATTAAATGATAGTTAATACTTTTGGATTCTTTCTGACTCATTTATCTATGATACTCATTCCAATTGTTGAATAACAGCCCCTTTCCGCTTTGGATTTCAAATGTTTTGAAATTCAAATTATACGCCTGCATTTATTCTATCACATATCTTCTATATGTCAATATTTCTCGAAATGTAAACGCATACACTTCCTACATACTTAATATTATATATTAATTGTTTCAAATTAAAAAGGTGATGCAATCAAATGCTTCACCTTTATGTCTTATTGCCATTTTTCTTTTAGATATTTTGTCACAAAGATCATAGCTAAATCAGGATCAAACTGTGTTCCTGAGCAACGTATGATTTCAGCGATTGCTTCATCTTTCGTCATCGCTTCCTTATAAACCCGTTTAGAAATCATCGCTTCATAAGCATCGATGATCGCTAAAACTCTAGAAATATACGGGATTTCAATACCTTTGATGTTTCGTGGATACCCCGTACCATCCCATCGTTCATGATGTGTTAATGCATATTCTGCAAGATTTGAATACCCATCAGCTGCTCTTAGTATTTGATAACCAGCTTCTGTATGTGTCTTCATAATTTCATACTCTTCTTTTGTGAGTTTTCCTGGTTTATTTAATATTGCATCTGGTATCGATATTTTTCCAATATCATGATATAAACCAGCCAACTCAAGTTCACGAACTTCATCATCTTGTAGATTCAAGATAGATCCCATATCTTTACATATTTGACTTACTCGTTCGAGATGGTCACGTTCTTCTTTATATTTATCAGTCAATGTCTTTAAAATTGCTTTAATTGCATTATTACGAACAGAACGACCTTCTGATAGCTTAATTCGATACATGTAATCTTCAGCTTCTTTAAGAATTTGATCAATTTTTTGATCTTTTTCTGTCTTTATAGCATAACCAATAGCAAGCGATAAATCGAGATTAGAGATATTTTGTTTTGAAATATCTGCTGCAATTTCTTTCTTTAATTCGTATATTCTATCCTCAGTAATTTTTGGTAGTATTGCAGAGAATTCATCACCGCCAATGCGAAATACTAATGCGATCTGAGAAAGATGTTTTTCTAGAACTTTAGAAACTGCAATTAAAGCTTCATCTCCTATATTATGTCCATACGCATCATTTAATATTTTTAACCCATTAAGATCCATCATCATCATTCCTAGTGGATAAAAATCTTCTTGATCATATTCTGCAAGTTTTTGAACAAAAAATCGTCGATTATGTAATCCCGTTAAAAAGTCATGAGTGCTAATGAATTCAATCTCATCTTGTTTCTGTTGTTGTTCAGTGATATCACGTGTAATACCTACAGCTCCGACAATCACCTTATTCTCATCATAAATAGGGGAAATCGATGACTCAAAATGAAGGATACCTTCTTTTGATGAAAATTTCCAGTAATAATATGAACGATGACCTTCGAGTGCTCTTTGATAGTGATAATCTCTATTCTCACCCTCAGAACCAAAGATATCTAAAACCGTTTTTCCTTTAAAATCTTCAGGCTTCTTCCCGATTTTTTCGAGCCCTCTTCCTAATACAGTAACAAACTTTTTATGCTGATCAATTTCAAATATAATGTCAGCTGCTGAATTCATTAATAAGACGACACGCTGATTTTCAAGTAATAATTCGTGTCTAGCTTTTTCTTTTTCTCTAAAGTATTCACCTGTGGTGTTTAAAAACTGATTGAGTGCTTTTCTGATTGGCGTATAACCTAATTTATCAGCAATAGGCATGCGGTAATTTGGTCTTTTTGAAACATCGATAACTTCAATATCTGAGACAAGCATTTTGATTGGTTGTAAGATAAAAAATTGGTTGATAAGAATGAGACCCGTCGCAAGAACAATCATAAAGATTAAAAAGAAAATGAAGATATATAACATGATTGATGATGTTTCATAAAACTCATGATTTGGGATAAAGATACCTAATGTATAAATACCATTAAGTGTTGTTTTTTCAGCAATAACACCTAACTTATTACCTGCTTTGACCTGATACTGGATTGAAGTATCCTGTCTATCTTCAAGAAACTCAAAAAAATCATCAATGGTCACTAATTCAATATTAAGTCTGTTAATCTCTGGATATGCTACAAAATGATGATTACTATCAAATAAATAGGCAAATCCAAATTTTCCAACCTTTGTTTCTGCGATTGTTTCACTGATGGTTGTGATATCAACATCTGTTGATAAGACACCATAAAATTCTTCGTTAATATAAACTTTTTTTGCAACATTCATAATCATTCGATCTCTTGTTGCATTTAAAAATGCAGATGTGTAAACAATGTCTTCAGAGGCTATAGCTGCTATATACCAGGGTCTTGTTGTTAAATCAAATGAAAAAGGGGGAACAAAACCGGTTGAGTTAACCATTGTTTTATCAGGTTTTCCAAGATAGATTGAGTTAATTTCATCTGATTCAACGTCTAATTCAACTAAATAATTAAGAAGTTCCTGATCCGTTGGTTGTGTTTGTATATAGCTTATTGTGTTTTCAAGTGTCACAACAATATGTTCGAAAAAGTGATTCACTTGATACTCAACATCGTCTAGTTCG
>SBGC01000014.1 GCA_006226985.1 Bacillota bacterium
CCATCGCCAATCATTACAGGTAATATAGCAATTTGATATTCATCAATTAAATCTTTTTCAATAAACGACTTGATAATTTCTCCGCCACCAACTAACCAGATATCTTTTCCAGGTTGACTTTTCAACGTTTCTATAAGCTCTGAAAAATCACCATGATATGCTATGGCTGATGGATGATCGATCGCATGATGAGATAAGACATAAACTTTATGCTCTAAAGACACATCACCATGAGCAATGACCCAATCAAATGTCTTTCTACCCATGATTTCTACATCTACCCTTTCATTTAATGTAACAAAACTCTGTGCGATTTGTTCATTACCATTAAAGGAATCTAGAAAGGATAAATCGTGATCGTTAGTTGCGATAAAACCATCTAGTGTCTGTGCAATATAAAGTAAAACTTTTCTCATCAAAACACCTCTTTTCATAAATATCATATCAAATATCAGTGAACAAACGAAAAAATAAGCATCTTTTGGTATAATAGTAAATGGTGATTAAATGAGTACACTTAAAGGTGCCAAATGGGTACTAAACGATTTACAAAAAAATGGATTTGAAGGATTTATTGTCGGTGGAGCTGTTCGTGATTACCTTTTAAGAGAACCACTGAATGATATTGATATCACAACCATAGCAAAACCACATGAAGTATCTAAAATTTTTAAAACAAAACCAACCGGTCTAAAATATGGTACAGTGACCGTTTTTATGCATGAAGAAACATTCGAAGTAACGACGTATCGTATTGATGGTGAGTATCAAGACAGTAGACATCCTGAATCTGTTGTTTTTAGTGAAACAGTCATCGAGGATGTACAGCGAAGAGACTTCACCATTAATGGACTTTTAATGAATGCTAAAGGTGAGATCATAGATTATGTTAATGGTAAAGAAGATTTAGCAAAAAAACTCATACGCACAATCGGAGATCCTAAAGATCGTTTCAACGAAGATGCCCTACGTATATTACGTGCTTTCTATTTTCAATCAAAACTTGGATTTCAAATCGAAAAAGAAACACGAGACGCGATTTCATTATATAAAGACAAACTTTCTGATATAGCAATGGAAAGAATTTTAAATGAATTATTGAAAATTCTAAAAGGGAAGCATGTAAGAATGGCTTTCCATTCGATGGTAACAACAGGTGTTCATGAAGTTCTGCCTGGACTTAAAGCAGGTATTGAATATGCAAGTAAGATGGAAGAATTTCCATTTATTGATGCATTTTTCGCCTTAGCATTTACATTGAATGGCTCAGTTCCAAAAGCGTGGCCATTTTCCAATAAACATCGTCATAAATACGAAGTTGCTAGCAAGCTTGCAAAAGAAAATGATTATTTTGATGCCTATACATTATATACATATGGACTAGAGTTATGCACGTTAGCAAATAAAGTGAATTACATGTTAGGTAAATCAAAAAACTTAAAAAATAAGATTGAAGCCGATTTCAACAGCCTACCTATTCAATCAGATTTAGATTTAAAACTAAGAGCAACCGATATTTTAAAGCTAACCGATAAAAAAGCAGGAGCATGGTTGAAAAATCTACAAACAGAGATGGTTGTAGAAGTAATCAACAGACGATTGAAAAATAATAAAGAATCACTAGAACAATATGTTTTAGCGAAATTGAAAGGATAGATCATATGGAACTCAATGAAAATCAAGTCTATCAACTCATTGCAAAAGTAGAAAGTATTAATTCAGGAGCACATTTTTGTAATACAACTATTTATACAACAGATGGAGAACATATCAACTTAAAGTTAGATTTTGAACAACTTCCCTTTTTAGCCATGGGTAAAGTCTATCAATTTGAAGCGAAAGCTATTGTAAAAATTGAAGATGAACTTATTTTGAAGTGCACGAAAATTGAACCAGCAGAAAAAATACTATCAGATGAGGAATTGGCAAAAGTATTAGATCGTTTTTATGTATACGCACCTATTCCTATGTTAGAAATTAAAAAAGGTATCGAAAAATACTTAAAACAAATTAATAATCCGATATTAAAAGAGATTACCCAAAAGATCTATACACAAAACGAAAGAACATTTTATCTTCATCCTGCAGCAACTAAATTTCATCATGCCTATGTTGGAGGATTATCTTATCACACATTAACCATGTTGAAACTTATAGAACCATTTGTTAGTATCTATCCTTACCTAAATAAGGATCTACTTATTTCTGCAACAATTTTACATGATATGTCAAAAATTGGTGAAATTAGCGGTGTTGATGGTGAATATACGAAAGAAGGATTACTCATTGGTCACCTTGTCATGCAAACCGTTGATATTGACCGTGTAGCAAGAGACTTAGGCTATGCAGAATCAGAAGAAGTTTTACTGTTAAAGCATATGATTATTAGCCATCATGGACAGTTTAATTTTGGATCTCCCAAAAAGCCTCAAACAGGTGAAGCGCTCCTTCTATGGTTTATTGATACCATTGACTCAAAATTTACGGTATTGGGTGAAGCTTTAGATGAAACTAAAGAAGGTACATTTACAAACATGATATCAGTCATGGATAAAATGAAATTTTACAAGAGTAATGTTAAAAAATAACCAGTGAAAACTGGTTTTTTTATCCTGAAAATATTAAAGTAGATCAAT
>SBGC01000018.1 GCA_006226985.1 Bacillota bacterium
TAGCTATTGTTGAAGCAGCAGGTATGCAAAAAGAGCATATCGTTAGATGTACTGTATATATGACAGATTTATCAAAATTTAGCTTAATGAATGAAATATATCAACAATTTTTTGAAGATCATAAACCAGCAAGAGCTGCTGTTGAAGTATCTAGATTACCTAAAGATGTATCTGTTGAAATAGATGCGATTGCAGTTAAATAAGGTGAAAGAATAAGATGTTAGTAGGTTTTTGTCTACTAACATCTTTTTTTATGGTTTTTGATGAGATTTTCGATACATAGAAGGAGTCATTAACATATGTGTTTTGAATACATAAGAAAAATAGGCATTACTTTCGAATCCACATAAAAAACTAATGTCAGTGATGGTATCATGAGTGATTAACAGTAACTCTTTTGCTTTCATTAACCGATAATTCACTAAATAATCATTAGGTGATAGATTCATGGTTTTTTTAAAGATTCGTTGAAAGTGTGATGGAGATAAACCTACTTCATCTGCAATTTTTTCAAGGGTTAAACGATCAGTGTAATGATTTTCCATAAAATGAATCGCATTTTTAATGATACGTACATAAGCAGATGAGGGAAGATAATCGAATTTCACCTCTTGATATGCAGCATAAATGATTTCTAAGATAAGTGATTTAATGAGCAGTTGAGAAGAAGATTCATTTTTTATATACTGCTCAAGTATTTTTTGAAAAATAAGTTCGTAGTATTTAGGATTCTTCGTAGAAAGTACAGGAGGTAATGCATCCAAGATTTCATTGACATAATAGGGTTGAATCTTGTCAACTAATGTATCATTCGTTAATGCGAATGATATCATATAGCAGGAATAAGGTGGTTCACCCATCGTTATTTCACTAGGTCTTCTTAGACATAAATCGCCAGGCTTTAAAGGATATCTTTTACCCTCTAAATTCATGTAACCCTCTGACTCAATTATAAACTCAAATTCATAGGTTTCAACTAAACGAGAAGGAAACTTTCCTTTTCCCCAATCTCTTTTGTTTAAGTTATATGCATATGTTCGTATTAATGCTGGTGAGATATCATCAGTCTTTATTTCTTTATAAATCTTCGTCTTTTTCATTAGTTCCTCTAAAATATGATTTTGATATAAAAGCGTTTTACATTTCTATATTTTATCATATTATCGCAAGATTTCTAAAAAGATAACAAATTTTTATAAGCATATATGTGTATATACATATAAAATGATACATGTGAAAGGGGTGTTTTGATGAAAACATTAAAAGTAGGTATTATTGGATGCGGTGGGATTGCTACTCAAAAGCATATGCCAAGTCTATCACTGATTAAAGAAGTAGAAATGGTTGCATTTTGCGACATTATTGTAGAGAAGGCTGAAAAAGCTAAAGAAGAATTTGGCACGAAAGATGCCAAAGTATATAAAGATTACAAAGAGTTATTAAAAGATAAGAGTATCGATGTCATTCATGTTTGTACACCAAACCGCAGTCACTCATTTATTACCGTAGATGCACTTGAAGCTGGAAAACATGTGATGTGTGAAAAGCCTATGGCAATCAATACAGTTGAAGCTAAGAAAATGGTTGATGCTGCCAAGAGAACAGGTAAGAAATTAACAATTGGTTATCAAAATCGATATCGTGCAGATTCACTTTATTTAAAAGCTGAAACTGAAAAAGGTACTTTAGGTGATATCTACTTTGCTAAAGCACACGCTATTCGAAGAAGAGCAGTTCCAACATGGGGTGTCTTTTTAAATGAATACGAACAAGGTGGCGGACCACTTATTGATATTGGAACACACGCACTTGACTTAACGCTTTGGATGATGAATAATTACAAACCAAAAATGGTTGTAGGTTCAGTCTTTCATAAATTAGGTGAACAAAGACAAACCGCAAATGCTTGGGGAGACTGGGATTTGAAAGAATTCACAGTTGAAGATTCAGCATTTGGATATGTCGTTATGGAAAATGGGGCTACCATTGTCATTGAATCATCATGGGCATTAAACTCACTCGAAGTTGGTGAAGCACAAACAACATTATGTGGAACACTTGCTGGAGCAGACATGAAAGATGGCTTACGCATTAATTTTGTTAAAAATAATCGCCAAGTGGTTGAAAAACCTGCATTTGGTGCAGGTGGAGTCGCATTTTATGAAGGTAAAGGCGATCGCTCACAAGATGTTGAAGCACGTATGTGGATTGATGCAATCTTAAATGATAAAGAAGTCTTAGTAAAACCAGAACAAGCTTTTGCTGTAACACAAATCTTAGATGCTATCTATGAATCTGCTAAAACAGGTAAACCTATTTACTTTGGTGAACAAAAATGATGAAGTTAGGCATGATTTCACATTATGCTGAAAAGTCATTATCTTATGTGAAATCTAAAGATTTATCCTATGTTGAATTCACGATTAATCGTGATGAAACCTTATTTTTTAATGCCATAGAAGAGACTAAAAAACATTTAAAAAATAACAACTTAGAAGTTTTTTCAATTGGACGATGGGGAACAGACCGTATCACGAAAGATGGTATCAATCAAGATGAATTAAACATCAATAAAAAAATGATTGATGCTTGTGTGGAATTAA
>SBGC01000001.1 GCA_006226985.1 Bacillota bacterium
TTATCCCTTAATTGTAACCTTAAGCAAACCTTTTGAATTAACTTCTCTGCTCAAGTATAATGAAGTTGCTAAAGAAGGAGGATTTCATATGCTATTTAAAGATTATGATCCATTAAAGAAGAAACAACTTCAGATACTAGATCCAAAAGGTAAAATTGTTAATCCAGATCTAGAACCCAAATTATCAAAAGAAGAACTTCTCAAAATGTACAAAACCATGACTTTAGGACGTGTCGCAGACATCAAAGCACTACAATATCAACGTCAAGGTCGTATGCTTACTTATCCACCAAACCGTGGTCAAGAAGCAACACAAGTAGGAGCCATTTCAGCACTTGAAGATAGAGACTGGTTATCACCAGCATTTAGAGAACTCAATATGTTCTTATACAGAGGAATAGGGTTAGATAAACTCTATTTATATTGGTATGGTAATGAATTCGGTAATGCATTCCCTATTGAAAAAAGATGTTTACCAGTGAATGTCATCATCGGTTCACAAGTAACCCATGCAGCTGGGCTTGCTTATGCATCGAAGGTTTTAAAGAAAGACGAAGTTGCACTTGCAACGATAGGTGATGGTGGTACATCACATGGTGAATTCTATGAAGGGTTAAATTTTGCTGCTTCATTTAATGCACCACTCGTTGTTGTTATTCAAAATAACCAATATGCAATATCAACACCACGAAAGAAAGCTACTAAAGCTGAAACACTAGCTCAAAAAGCAGTTGCTTTTGGTATACCTGGTATTCAAGTTGATGGTAATGACGTTTTAGCGATGCATGTTGCGACAAAATTTGCTGTTGATTATGCAAGAAAAGGTAATGGACCTGTCTTAATTGAAGCAGTGACATACCGTTTAGGTGCACATACGACTTCAGATGATCCAACCATTTATCGTTCAAATGATGAAGTTGCTGAATGGGAAAAGAAAGATCCAATGATTCGTTTCAAGAAATATTTAATCGATAAAGGTTATTGGAGTGAAGAAGAAGATCAAAAACTTGATGAAGCAAACAATCAACATGTTGGAGATACATTCAAAGAAGTCGAAAAAACTGGAGATGCAGACTTATTAGACATCTTCCAATATACATACAAAGAAATGACACCTCAACTCACAGAACAATATGAAGAAATGAAGAAATTTTTAGAAGAGGGAGGTAAATAAAAATGGCAGTATTAACATTATTAGATGCAATCAACCAAGCACTTGACCAAAAAATGGCTGAAGATTCACGTGTCGTTGTATACGGTGAAGATACAGGTTTTGAAGGTGGTGTGTTTAGAGTGACTGCAGGTCTTCAAAAGAAATATGGTGAAGATCGTGTATTTGATACACCGATTGCTGAAGCAGCTATCACAGGTAGTGCAATTGGTATGGCTATTAACGGATTAATTCCTGTTGCAGAAATTCAATTTGATGGTTTCGTCTTCCCAGGGATGACAGAAATCGTTACACATATGGCACGTTTCAGAAATAGAACAAGAGGAGCATTTGGTCTTCCTATCGTTGTCCGTTTCCCTGTTGGTGGCGGTATTCGTGCACTTGAACACCACTCTGAATCACTTGAAACACTCCTAGGTCACATCCCAGGATTAAAAGTTGTTATTCCATCAACACCATATGATGCAAAAGGTCTTATGATCTCAGCGATTGAAGATCCAGATCCCGTTATTTTTATGGAACCTAAGCGAATTTACCGTGCAGGTAAACAAGAAGTTCCCGAAGAAATGTATCGCATACCTATTGGAAAAGCGAAAGTTGTTAAAGAAGGAACTGACATAACTGTTGTTGCTTGGGGTGCTATTGTAAGAGAAGTTGAAAAAGCGATGAAGTTACTTGAAAATGATAACATCAGTGTTGAACTCATTGATTTAAGAACAATTAACCCAATTGATGAAGAAACAATCATCAATAGCGTTAAAAAAACAGGACGTTTTGTAGTCGTTCAAGAAGCTGTAAAGACATATGGTCCAGGTGCTGAACTCAT
This sequence comes from Bacillota bacterium, assembly GCA_006226985.1. Taxonomy (GTDB): domain Bacteria; phylum Bacillota_I; class Bacilli_A; order Acholeplasmatales; family Acholeplasmataceae; genus Peloplasma. The sequence continues at coordinate 1,998 of SBGC01000001.1, forward strand.
ATCACTCGTTAATGAAAAAGCATTTCTACATTTAGAAGCTGCTCCAGCACGTGTGACAGGATGGGATATTACCGTTCCGCTTGCAAAGGGTGAAAACTATCACTTTGTTCAACCAGAACGTATAGCTGCTCAAATTAAAAAGACAGCTAAATTCTAAGGAGGAACAAACTATGTATGATTTTAAATTTGCCGATATCGGCGAAGGTATTCATGAAGGAAAAATTTTAAAATGGAATTTTAAAGTTGGCGATAAAGTCAAAGAAGGAGAAACGTTAGTTATTGTTGAAACCGATAAGGTCAATGCTGAACTACCCTCTCCTGTTGATGGTGTTATTGAAAAATTAGGTGCTCAAGAAGGTGAAACCATTCATGTTGGGCAAACAGTCGTTTTAATTAACGATGGCTCAAGTACGCCAGAACCAAAGAAGGAAGAACCTAAAAAAGAACCTATTTCTGAGGGTAAAGCAGCACCTGGTGTTATTGGTCAAATCGAAGTCTCAGAAGATGTCATGGCTTCTTCATCAGAAGGCACAAGCCAAAAAGTTGAAGAAAAAGCATCGGGTAAAGTCTTAGCAACACCTGTAGCAAGACAACTTGCTAAAGA
>SBGC01000153.1 GCA_006226985.1 Bacillota bacterium
TACATATATTTAGTTACATCGGACTGACAATAGCGATTCAAACAAAATATTCACCGCTCATATTTATGGGAATTCTAACGACATCTTGGCTAATACTAACAACAGCACATCTACTATTTTGATAACTATATTCACAAAATGAGCAGTTTAATACTGCTTTTTTATTGATTAATATGGTAATGATATGTGAAATGACAAGTATATCATCTTATGATATAATACTTATGCGAATTAAAGGAGTTTCAGATATGATAAAAAAAATACTATTAAGTTTTGTCATCATCACATCTATCTTTTTTATTGTTTCATGTGAACAAGATGAAATTGATGAACCTCAAATCTTACCTATTTTAACAGGTTTAAATAAGGAACAAGCATCAACACTTTTAGATGATCTTGATATTACCTATACATTTGTTGATGTCATTCATAATGAAATAAGAACAGGTAGATTTATTTCCTATGAAGAAGGTTTTTCAGCAGGCATGGAAATTATTAACGATATGCATGTTACGATCTACTTCACAAAATATGCCAATACACTTCCAGACTTAACAGGTTTAAGTATCGATGATATAAATATCGAAATAGCGAAATTTGACTTTGAAGTCACTTTTCAAGAAGTTGCAACATCAGCAATAGAAGAAGGATTTTTTATTTCATATAGTGGTGATTATCAAGCAGGAGACATCTTACCACTAGGCACTGAAATCACCATTTTACTTGCTAAGTCTCCAGAAACAACCATTCAATTACCTAACTTAAACTTCTTATATATAAATGAAATAATGAATAGACTTGATCAACTCAATATCGACTATGACATCATTGAAGTTGAAAACAACAACTATCAAGTAGGTGAGTTTATTGCATATGGAGAGGACTTTGTAGCAGGCGACTTGATTGAACCAACAACCGGTATAGAGGTGTTTGTTGCCATTAATGTGAACCGACTACCTGATTTAACAGGTAAAAACCAATCTCAAATCCTTCATGAAATCTCTAAGATCAATGTTATTATTGAAATTAGAACGATTGAAACAAATGATGTACCTGAAGGATTATTTGTTAATTATCTCAACCGTGAAGCAGGACAAATTGTTAATGAAGGAGCAGCGATTGTTGTTTATATTGCAACACCCATTATTGTTATTAACAGAAATTTAATGTTCTCGACTTATATAGAAGGAACACTTTACAATAAAGCACTTGAACTTTATAATCTTTCAAATGAGCCTATTGATTTGTCAGAGTTTACGATTGCTCAATACCTTGATGGTTCAACATCTATTGGCGTTGAAATCGCATTAGAGGGCATTTTACAAGCACATGACACCTATGTGATTGCACATATAAATGCGAGTCAAGAGATTAAAGATAAAGCCGATATCTTAACAGATCAACTCTATTTTAATGGGAATGATTCAATTGAATTAATTTACCAAACAAATCATGTTATAGATCAAATCGCGTGGGTTATTCAATATTTAGATAATAGAACACTATCAAGAAAAACCTCGATTACAGCACCTTCATCAACATTTAATTATAACGATTGGGACATTTATTCAAATGATAACTATTCACCACTAGGATCTCATCCAACGATATTTCCTACATCATTTACATATGATTCTTATTATCTATCGATACCATTTCCTGAAAATGGTGGCATGATCGAAGTAACTTTTATTTCAAACAACGATGGAGATACCGCACAGTTCAATCCAGGATTTACATCAGAAGATCGTGTTCGCTTTGTCGGTATTGATACAAATGAAACAGGTTCGGGGACACTTGCGACTCTTGCTAGACAGTTCGTTTATCAACGACTATCAACAGCAAATGAAATATATTTACAACAAGATCCATCAAGTGGCGTGAGAGAAACATTTGGTCGATATTTAGCACTTGTATGGGCAGATGGTGTTTTACTGAATTATGAAATCATCAAATATGGATATGCAGCTAATGCATACTATGACTCTGCACGAACGTTTTCTTTAAATGGTGTTGACTTAAATACATGGATGCAACTTGCTGAGACATACGCAAAAACAAATAGATTAGGAATGTGGGCTTAACATGATTAAATATATTAACCGAATTGTATTAGTACTATTAGCAGGACTAGGATTACTCACAACTTATAATTTATCTGAAGCTCATGTGATATCCACTTACTTAAATGATAAAGGTGAAGAAGCAATCAATGAAGGCAATTATACATTCTTTATGCCTTCAAGATATTATAACGACAACATTCTACAAGAATTCACACATGTTGAAGGTAATCGCTCATTTGTAGTTAGAATTTATGAAGTCGCACGTATTATGTCAGACGACGAAGGTTTAAGAGTTGAAGATGGTATCTTTTTACTTGTTGAACAACTCACAGGAGAAGATTTTCCTTATACATTTGATGTTGAATATCAAGCAGGAGATGACATTGTTATTCCCTATGTTATGAAAAAACAACTTTCTCTTCCTCTTTATGCATCGATTCAGAAACAAACTGAGAGAACAATTGTTTTAAAGAATGATTTTTATGATGAAGATACTGAATCTTATCTTTCATTATCTGAAATTCGCTTATTCCAAGATAATAACTTCATAATCACTATTCCAGTCAATGTTGATTTTGATACATTCGTTATAAAAGAACAGATCGAAACATACTTAGCATCACATGAAAACAATGCCCCTACTGAAGATTTTGATGCAGTATCTGTTACTGAGCGCATTGTACCTGTTGATCATGACAACATTATCTTAAGAAATCTCATCATTTATGTCTCAATCATCATCATTTTAACGATTGTATTCTTTAGATACAAAAACAATCGCCTAGGTCGTAAAAAAGCAACCGAGGGATTACAAAAAGACGTCGCAAAATTAAAAGAGAATCAAGAGAACAAGCGATAAAACATCGCTTTTTTCATCGATTTATGGTATACTATTCTAATCTTATAAAGAAAGGATTTCTCATATGTCAATCAAACAAAAAATTTACGATTATATCAAATCCTACCAAACAATTATCATTCATCGTCACTTAAGACCTGATATGGACGCTATAGGTAGTCAATATGGACTTGCATTAACTATCAAGGAAAATTTTCCAGGAAAAGATGTTTATGTTGTCGGCGATGTCAACGACATGGTGTATCAAGCTAAAATGGATGATATTCCAAATGAAAGATATCAAAATGCTTTAGCAATTATTTGTGATGTTGCAGTATCTCGTATGGTAAGCGATGAAAGATATGCGCTTGCTAAAGATTTAATTATTATTGATCACCATCAAAATGATACAGATATTGAATCAGTGACGTTATTCTATAGAGATTCAACATATGCATCAGCCTCAGAAATGATAGTTGATTTTATTAAACAGTTTCACCTAAGAGTTACACCTGAAGCAGCAACCTATCTTTATGGTGGTATGGTCACAGATACAGGTAGATTCCTATATTTAAATAATGCAAGTAAGACATTTGAACTTGCATCATATATTACAAATTTCAATCCAAGTTTTCAAGATTTTTATGACTTTATCTATACAGAAACACTTCAAAAAAGACTCACTAAAAATCTTTTCTCATCTTTTGAGATAACACCTAATAACGTTGCTTATCGAAAAAATGATGCAGAATTAATACAAAAGAGTGGATTAGAATTTCAAGCTATTTCACGTGGTATGGTCAATCAAATGGCTGGTATCAAGGAAATACCTATTTGGGCAAACTTCACCGAAGATGTTGAAAACAATTTAATTGTTGGTGAATTTAGAGCAAGAGGTATTGTCATTGTTGATATTGCTAAAAAATATGGTGGTGGTGGACACAACATGGCGTGTGGTGCATCACTTAAAGATTGGGACGAGGTAGAACTCGTATTAAAAGATTTAGACGAAAGGGCAAAAGAATATGCAAAGAATACTCGATAAAATTAAAAGTTATGACAAAATTATTATTCATGGACACAAAAGACCAGATGGGGACTGTTATGGTGCACAATTTGGCTTAAAAAATATTATTAAAAATTCATTTCCACAAAAAGAAGTATATGTTGTTGGTGAAAAATCAGATTTTGTAGATTTTGTAGGTCAAGTGGACACCATTAGTGATGATATCTATCAAGGAGCATTAAGTATTGTTGTTGATACAGCTGTAAAAGATCGTATTAGTGACCAACGTTATACATTAGGACAAGAAGTGATTAAAATTGATCATCACATTCCAGTAGACGATTATGGTGATCTTCGTTGGGTAGATACAAGTTTTCCTTCCTGTGCCCAAATGATAACTTATTTTTATTACAAATTTAAGAATGAATTAAAGTTGACTGAAGAAGGAGCAATCGCATTATATACAGGGATTGTCACTGACACAGGTCGATTTAGATTCAGAGGTGTTTCTCAACTTACTCATCAACTGGCTGGACTTCTCATTGATAAAGGTGTTGATGTTGAGTACATTGATGGAAAACTCTCAAAAGAAACTTTAGAGATGATTGCTTTAAAAGGTTATGTCTATTCAAATTTTGTTACAGCTAAAGGTTTTGTATATTTAAAAATGACACGTGATATCATCGAAAAATATAATGTCACCGACGAACAAGCAGCCTCAGTTGTTGGACTCATTGGAGGTATTGAAGGATTCCCAGTATGGGCACTCTTTATTGAATATCCATCGGAGATTCGTATTCGTCTTCGTTCATCGGGACCTACAATCGATAAACTCGCTAACCAATACGGTGGTGGAGGACATGCCAAAGCTGCAGGAGCAAGACTTGATAGCTGGGAACAACTTCCACAATTTATTAAAGATGTTGAAGAAGTCGTAAAAGTTTATAACGAGGTATAGCATGCAATCTTGTCAAACAATCTTGGTGGAAAATCCAAAACTTTCCCTAAGTGATATTGAGAAGAGTTTAATAACGACTTATCGAAAAGATATTTTTAGACCTTTTGTTAAAGCGATTGACGAATTTCAACTGGTAGAACCAGGAGATAAAATCGCTATTGCTATCTCAGGAGGTAAAGATAGTCTCATCTTAGCAAAACTATTTCAAGAGTTGAAGAAATACAATAAATTTCCTTTTGATCTTGTTTTTCTATCGATGGATCCTGGCTTTAGAGAAATCAATAAAGAACTTCTCATAAATAATTGTCAGTATCTCAATATTCCACTTACTGTGCGAAATTCTGATGTATTTCATGTTGTTCAGAAAATTGCTAAAGAAAATCCTTGTTACTTATGTGCACGGATGAGAAGAGGATTTTTATATCAACAAGCAAAAGAGTTAGGATGTAACAAACTCGCATTAGGGCATCACTTTGATGATGTCATAGAGACAACATTATTAAACTTGTTTTATAACGGTCAGTTCAAAACGATGGTTCCAAAAATCGAGGCAGAGAATTTTGAAGGCATCGAACTGATTCGTCCCATGATTTATGTAAAAGAAAAAGATATTATTCGTTGGATCAAACGTAGTGGTATTCAGGCGATGAACTGTGGATGTACGGTTGTAGCTGAAAAGACATCTTCTAAACGAAGAGAAATCAAAGCACTTATTGAAAGACTAAGAGAAGAAAATCCGGATGTTGATTTATCCATCTTTAATTCAGCAACCAACGTTAATTTAGAAGCCATTTATGGTTATCAAGAAAATACGACGAAAAAGCATTTCAACGAATTGTATGAAAAGAGGAGAAAAGTAAAATGATTTATACAGATATGATTTTAGATTTAAATATTGGGATTGAGAGCTTAATACTAAAAGTGCTCTTACCACTTATATTGACGTTTTTATTTGCATCATTTGTCGGATTAGAAAGACAAAATGTTGGTAAAGCTGCAGGTTTATCCTCACATATCTTAGTAGCTATGGGTGCTGCAGCCATTGCGGTTATGCAGAGACTCATGTTTGAGCATCAAGTATTCCTACAAGGAACAGGCATTGAAATTGATCCTGAAGGACAAAGAGTCATCGCTCAAGTTGTTACTGGTATTGGTTTCGTTGGTGCTGGTGTTATCATTAAAGATCAAGCAAATGTTGTTAAAGGTATTACCACAGCAGCAACCCTTTGGGTTACTGCAATGATAGGATTAATTCTTGGTAGTGGGTATATTATTGTCGGATCAGCACTTGGTTTATTCGTTGTTATCTTTATCTTATCAAGAGATTTAAAGAGAGGATTTAATCCACTTAAGCCAGGAGCAAGTAAGGGTCATGACCATCATGAGGAAAGTCGTCAATGAACTTTGAAACCATAGCTGCTATTTCAACAGCTTTTGGAACTGCAGGTATTTCTGTCATTCGTATTTCTGGGGAAGATGCGATTGAACAATTTAATCACATATTTAAAGGAAAGAATTTAACAAAAGTTAAATCACACACCCTTCACTATGGACATATTTTAAATGAAGATGGTTCATATTTAGATGAAGTGATGGTAGCCGTGTTAAGAGCTCCTAAATCATTTACTGCTGAAAATATGGTTGAAATATCAACACACGGTGGTATTTTAATCACGCAAAAAGTGCTAGAGCGTGTTTTGTCTTTAGATATTCGATTAGCTGAACCAGGTGAGTTTAGCGAACGCGCTTATTTGAATGGCCGTATTGATTTAGTTGAAGCAGAATCCATCATGGACTTAATACATGCAAAAAGTGAGCAAGCTCTAAAAATTGCAAATCTTGGCGTTCATAAAGAAACGTCGAATTTAGTTAGAAATCTACGATCAAAGCTCTTAACAATCATTGCACAAATTGAAGTTAATATTGATTATCCTGAATATGATGATGCTATCGTCATGAGTAAAGAAATCATCTATCCTAAAACACTAGAACTTTTAGAAGAAATCAATATTATTTTGAAAGAATCACATAAGAATCAAATGATTCGTGAAGGTGTAAAAACCGCAATTATCGGTAAACCTAATGTGGGAAAAAGTAGTTTATTAAATGCACTTTTAAGAGAAGATAAAGCTATCGTTACAGATATAGAAGGAACGACAAGAGATACCATTGAAGCACAGATTAATATCAACGGCGTTATACTAAACTTAATCGATACCGCAGGCATTAGAGAGACCATAGATATCGTTGAAAAAATTGGTGTAGATCGCTCCATGAAGGCACTTCATGAAGCTGAACTCATCCTACTTGTTTTAGATCAAAGTAAAGCTTTAACCAAAGAAGATAAAGAATTATTAGAACTTACAAAACATAAAAAGAGACTCATTATTGCGAATAAATCAGATCTTCCAAAAGCATTACAAATGGAAGAAGTTGTCTCCATTTCAACAATCACAAAATCAGGTTTAAAAGAACTGGAACAAGCGATCTTAAAACTATTATCACTCGAAGATATTGAAGAAAGAAACTTTAATTATTTATCCAATATTCGACACATCATGAAGGTTAAAGAAGCGAAACAATCACTAGAAAACGTCTTAGCATCCATTAAACTAGACATGCCTGTTGATGTCTATGCCATTGACCTTACTGCATCTTGGAGAGCTCTTGGAGATATCTTGGGAGAGAACTATCAAGATGATTTATTAGATGAGCTTTTTAGTAAATTTTGTTTAG
>SBGC01000125.1 GCA_006226985.1 Bacillota bacterium
ACGATAAATCCAGCTGTTCCTAGTGAAGAATATAAAACAATATCTCGTTGATTTTTTGCATCATTAAGTGCTTGTTGATATAAATCTGTAACTAATATGCCAGAAAACTCACTTTCTAAGTCTTCAATTAATGCTTTTTTATCACTCGTTCTAAGGAAAAATGAACGATTTTCTTCAAACCTTACAGATTCAGCAAGTACGTATGTCGATAGAAATGTTGGTAAAATGATTTGTGAATCATAAACACCAGAAACGGGGTAAGGAACTCCTGGTATCGTTTTAGGAAATGGTAATGCATGAACTGAAGGGAATAAATTGTAAGTTGATTCTCTAATAATCACTTGATTATTTACAGGATATGCTCCAATAACCAAATCAATTTGATCTGTGAAAATTTCATAACCGGTCATATCAATATCATATTGTTGCGCATCATAAGCATATTGAGCAGTCATCGGATCTAAGTAGATCAGATTTTGTTCAGCATCGACAATACCAACAACATTAACAACAATTTGACCTAATTCAATCTTCTCTTCAAGTAAATGTCTATAAGACCAAATACCGATACTTTGTCCTGAACTACCTTTAACAATATCTTCAGCAAGTGCTTTACTGAGTAAAACATCATAGGGTGAAGTTGGTAATTCTCCACGAAGGAGATCTGATTTTTTAATGTCGTCGTAATAATCAATTCGAGTATAAATATCATTTTGTCGATTATCTGAATTGAGTAAAAACCTGAAATTTATAAAATTAACATAGGAATTAATTTGAAAGTGTTCATCATCTTCACCAAATGCTAGTAACTCCTCGTAGGTATAAAAATCATCAACTATATAGCTATTAACAGATACATAATCTGTTCCAAGTTCAATATATTTCTCAGGTTCTAAAACGACAACTGATGCTAAAAATGAGATTGTAAAAGCAATGACCATTCCAGCAATGAGGAAACTAAACAACATAATTTTCCCTTTACGTGAGGTCTTAGCAATTTTAACAAGTGCCATCCAAACAATTTGTTTCATCGATACTAATAATTTGGGTTGTCGATGAACTTCTTTGTTGTCAAGCGCACCTAAATCAAACGATGTTTCAATCATTTCTTCTCTTGTTTTTTTAACAAAGTGTTCATCTTTAATAATGACACCACTATTTTTATCAATCAATTTAACTTTTTGATATGGTGCATCAACTTCAAGATAGAGTGTCTTATTCTTGACGATGAGTCTTACAGATATCGGTTGTTCATCTTCTTGATGATCTTTATAAAGTGCTGTTTTAAGCGCTGCTGATTCTGAATCAGCGAGTTGATTTAAATCTTTTAAATAGATAATGTCATCATTACTAAATGAATGATCGTGGTCAGTATGGTTATCGGTATCACTGATGATTTGGCCATCTTTTAATTCAATGATGCGATCACCATAGAACTGAGCAATATCTCTTTCGTGTGTGACTAGTACTACGAGTTTTTCCATGGAGATTTGCTTAATAATGTTCATGATTTCCAGTGTGTTCTTACTATCTAGATTACCAGTAGGTTCATCTGCGATAATAATTCTTGGATTTTTTACGAGTGCTCTCGCAATAGCAACTCTTTGTTGTTGTCCTCCAGATAATTGGAGTGCTCTTTTCTTCCGATAAGGAAACATATTAACAGCATTTAAAATATAGTGAACGCGATCTTCAATGACTTTTGGATCATGAATACCAATCATTTTTAAAACAAATGCAACGTTATCAAAAACAGATAATTCAGGTAACAAATTATAATTTTGGAAAATATAGCCTACAGCTTCATTCCGAATTTTTTCCCATGTACCAGCATCATATCCTTCGATTTGTGTATGGTCAAAATCAATCGTTCCCGATTGAACTTTATCAAGTCCACCTAATACGTTTAGAAGTGTTGTTTTACCAGAACCTGATGGCCCAAGTAAGACAACAAGTCCCTTTTCAGGAAATTCAAGATTAATGTCATTTAAAACATGGATTTCATTTTTCTTAAAACGATTAAAATACTTATGTAAATGATTAACTTTGATCATGATTAATCCCCCTTACTTTGAGAGAGTGTTTCAATCACTGATTGATTGAACACTTTCTTGTTAAATCTTAGGCCTAACCATCCACCAAAGAGGATAAAAATGAAAAGTAGATAGAAATAATCTCTTAATTCCATATATTCTAGTGTAGCTCTTAAGAAATAGAGCTGTTCACTAATAATTCTCATAACAATTAAGACAATGATAAATCCCATGATTGACATCATGATTTGTTCTAAAACAACGAGTCTTGCTAAAGTGACTTTATTCGTACCAATGGATCGATAGATTGCAAAATCTTTCTTTCGTGAATTCATCACATTTCTAGAAACTGCATGTACTATCGAGTATAAGAAAAGACCAAAGAGTGTTAAAAAGATGACAGCTAGCATACCTTGTAAAAAGACATAGAAATCTCTCAGTGGCGATGAAATATAGGATGGGTAAAATACGCGATACGTATCAATATCGAGTGTATCAACAACTCGTTTGCCTGAGTAAAATCCTGTAACACTAACTGAGATCATCGCTTGTTCTTCTAACATATACTCATCTTCAAAATTGACGATTTGCTCTTCCATGATTTGATCAAAAAGTGATTGTTTGATGTAAAGCTGTCTCCACTCATAGGGGATTGAAGGCACGGAAATAGTAAGATTTGTTAATGGTAAATTAATATCATCATATCCATCATAAAACTTAAATTCAAGCGTAAGTGATTGGTTATTTAACGTCGTTCGTGTTCCTTCTCCTTCAATGAAAATATCTACATTTTGAAATTGATTATATGAACGATTTACATAATAATCTGATCCATCAATTTCAATATTTAAATTGTTTGTCAACATGCCATAAATTTGGGCGTATTTATCATAGTCGATAAGATCTTCAGGTTCTATCTCTTTATCTAAATAGGCATCAGAAAAATAGATGATTTCTCGATTGAGTTTATCTTTACCAACAATAACAAATGTTTCGATAATTATATTAGAATAACTATTGACTAAACTGACAGTCTCACCAATCTCAAAATCCATATATGCACTACCAAAGATAATTTCATTTTCTAGAACAGGTCTTCTACCACTAATATCACTTGAATCAATAGAGTGGTGTGTATCGGTTGCTTCTATATATGGACCATAATAGGTGTCTTGACCGTATAGAAATAAATCTGTTGAGTTATAAAAGAGTAAAGCATTTTTATGGACATAATTGATATTTGGATGATCTTTGATGTCTTCCAACTCATCATCAGTAAATGCAGTCCCATCTCTTTTTTCTATGAGTAGTCGGGTTCTTGGAACATTATTATAATAAGATGATTGACTGAGACCTGCTTCACGTACTTGAGATATACGATCCGAATAAGCAAAGGTAAATGCACCAATGACAATGATTTGCATTAAAAGTAAGAAGATAAGTTTTTTAGGTTGTGATAATAAATTACGTGTTGCAAAACGGAGCATCGTTAAAAATGAAAGATTTTTTGCTTTCTTGGGTTCAATAAGATCTATTTTTTCATATGCTTTAATCTTTTTGTCTTCAACAACTTCACCATCATGCATTTTGATCTTTCGAGTAGCAAATTGTTGAACTTGATCGTAATCATGTGTCACGACAATCACAAGCTTGTTTTTACTAATGTCATGAAGAAGTTTAATAATTTGTTCACCTGATGCAGAATCTAAGTTACCTGTTGGCTCATCTGCAACTATAATAGGACAGTCTTTTGCAAGTGCTCTTGCAATAACGGTTCGTTGCTTTTGTCCACCAGATAGTTTGGATGCTTTATGGTTTTTATGTGAGGTTAATCCGACTTGTTCAATCAGTTCTAAGGCTCTTTCTTTTCGTTTTTTAGGATCATAACCTTGAACTTCAAGTGCTAATAAAACATTTTGATACACTGTGTAAGAATCAATAATGTTATAACTTTGGAAAACAAATCCGATATAAGTTCCTCGATATTTTTCCCAGTCTGAAATCGTATAATGTGATGTTTCTTCATTAAAAAGATACAGCTCACCCTCTTCATAACCATCTAGACCTGATACGACATTCAGTAAAGTTGATTTCCCTGAACCTGATTCACCTGTAACAGCAACAAATTCACCGAGTTCAAATTCCAGGTTAATTCGTTTCATACCTACAGATACTGTTTCTTCTGATTTATAATATTTTGATACGTCAACTAATTTAATAAGACTCATATTAAAATCCTCTTTCTAAGATGTTGAGTAATTCATGTGGATGATGAATGATGATGGTTGCACCATGTTTGATAAGTTCGTCCTCATCTCTAAATCCCCATGAAACTCCTATCGATTTAATGCCTGCATTATGTGAAGTGATGATATCTGTGTCTGAATCACCGACAAAAATAGCTTCATCTTTTTTAACATTTAAAAGTTTTATCGCTTTATAAAGCATATCTGGAGCTGGTTTAATGGGTATACCTGTTGTTTCACCAATTGATACATCAAACACCCCTTGAAAGATGTCTTGATTAAGAGCTTCGACGAGATGTTCAAATTTATTTGAAACAACACCGAGTTTATAACCTTTTTGTTTGAGTGTTTGTAATAATGACATGATTCCTGGATATGGTCCTGTGTTTTCAGTATGATGAGCATCATAATAATCTTGATATAAATGAAAGACTTCTTTAATTTCTTCGTCTTCTAAATCTTTAGGTACAACTCTTTTAATGAGTGTCATCGCACCATTACCGACACTTTTTCTAATCATATCAAGTGATTGTTCATTAAATTTTTTTATTTTAAATGCGTGATTAACTGCAATCCAAATATCTGTGAGTGTATTTAAGATTGTTCCATCCATATCAAATAATATTGCTTTAATCATGTTGGCAGATTCCTTTCACGTTGTTAATGATATTATATCACTTATGATATAAAGATAAGCGATATAGAATATAAAGAAAAAGTTTGAGTGTCCTCAAACTCTTTCATCCATAACATCAGATAGTTCTTCTAGAAACGCATCTATTTGATGTGAATAATCTATTTTTTCTTTGTAGTGCTCCATCAAGTCCATATAGTCTTTTTTTAAATGCCACAATTCAACCCAATCAAGATTCACCATTGAAATTTCATTGTCCTTTAACCAAAAAATAGCAGTTGATGAATCAAATAAATCACTAGGTTTCTTTTTGGTTACTTCAAAAATGACACAATATTGATTTTGATGCCCAACATATAATGTGAGTGATTTCATATCTGTATGAAAACTATATGATGATTTCAAAGCATTCAATATTAATTTATGTCTATATTGATCTTCAGTTTGGACTGATTCAAGTTTTTTACCACCCATTTGAGAGATAATAAAACTAGAAAATGTGAGATTGAAAACTCTAAATATTTTATTCTTCATGATTTTATACCCTCCCATACTCACAATTTACCACGATTTTTCAAGGATGAGTAGGGCGTATATGTCCTATTATGCATTTTTTTGATAAAAATCTTTACATTCGGTTGGGTTTATTGTAAGATATATCCGCTGGGGATGTTCATGGATTCGTCACGGCACGGATCAACGTATAAGCATGTCTTGGTTGCTCAAGTAAAAAAGCCGAGGTTATTAATAACCGGAAACCAATCTTTATCTTTCGCTGCCTAAGAAAAGGTGCGAGCCTACGATGAATTTACTTACGGTTCTTCTGCGGCCCAACTCTAGTAAGTTATACTTATTGAATCTCCTAGATCAATAAAAGAACACTATAGGATAGTCATGTTAGCATTTGTCTATTTCGTTAGCATGATGAATTCATAAATAGAATAAACATGTAGAAAGTATTTTGCAAAGTGTCTTGCACAGGGGTTCAAGTCCCCTCATCTCCACCAAACTTTAAAAAAAGACTTGTTAATATAGCATTTTAGGCTATTATTTACGAGTTTTTATTTTTTTCTCACTATCATATTTTTTTACTATAATTGGTGTTATTTGATAAACTATAATAGAGGACAACCAAATGGATAATAACAAACCCAAAAGACGTATCCGGTATTCTGGAAAATACCCTAAAAAATTTGAAGAAAAATACAAAGAAAAACAACCAGATAAATATCAAGACATCATTGAACATGTAATGAGCAAAGGCAATACCCCCGCTGGGATGCATCGCTCCATTATGGTTGATGAAATTCTTGAATTTTTAGATATAAAACCCAATCAAATAGGTCTTGATGCTACTTTGGGATTTGGTGGACATAGTAAAGCAATACTTGAAAAGCTAAATTACACAGGTCATCTACATGCTATAGATGTTGATCCTATCGAATTACCTAAAACATATGAGCGACTCATTAATGCTGGATTTACAGATCATGAATTTACGTTACATCAGATGAATTTTAGTAATTTCGATCAAATTCCTGTAAAAGAATTTGACTTTATCATCGCTGATTTAGGCGTTTCTTCTATGCAAATCGATGATCCTAAAAGAGGATTTACATACAAATCAGATGGTCCACTCGATCTTAGAATGAACCCAAACATAGGTGTAAGTGCTAGCATCAGACTAAAAGAGTTATCTCAAGCTGAGATTGAAGGTATGCTAGTAGAAAATGCTGATGAAATATATGCTAAAGAAATAGCTTTAGAAATAACAAAAGCAAAAGCGAATGGTGAATCAATTGAGACAACTAAAGATTTATATCTTATCATCAAAAAAGCTTTAAACCACTTATCGAAACAAACTCAAGATGAAGCAATCAAAAAAGCATCACAACGGACATTTCAGGCACTCAGAATTGATGTAAATCATGAATATGAAGCCTTGTATGAGTTTCTTGAAAAAATTCCAAATGCGCTTAAAAAAGATGGAAAAGTTGCAATTCTATCGTTTCACTCAGGTGAAGATCGCTTAGTTAAAAAAGCATTCCAATTTTATCAACGACAAGGCATTTATCGCTTTGTATCTGGTCCGGATTTGCCCACTTATGATGAGATTCATACAAATCCAAGAGCTAGATCAGCAAAACTAAGATGTGCCATTAAATCTTAAAAGAAAAAAAGACTAAGTATGATTTGTCAAGTTTATACTTAATCTTTTTTTATTTATGATATCTTTTATCGATTTTTAAATGTTACAATTAAATCTACTTTTGCTACTTTAGAAACAGTCTCGTGAATCGAACAATACTTGGCACCTAATTCAGCTGCCTTTTTTAATTTTTCTTCATCATTACCATTATAGACAACCATTTCAATCTTGACATAATCAAGTGTTGCTGGTGTTTCATCGCGTTTGTTGCCATTCATTTCAATATCGACATCACTAAATGTAAGTCTCATTTTGTTAGCAACACTCAAAAATGTTGCATAAAAACATGATGCGATTGCTCCAAAAAATAAATGATAGGGTTGAACACCATTTTCTTGACTTCCTAGTTTCACTGTTCCTGTGGGTGACGTCATTTCTCCAACAAAATTTTTATCGAACGTTAGTTTTACTGTATCTGCTTTCATGATTACCTCCATATATCTATTATATAATATAAAAATCAATATTGCG
>SBGC01000109.1 GCA_006226985.1 Bacillota bacterium
GGCATCTTAACAGAAACACTCATGAGTGTTGTAGCAATTGATGACTCTGTTGCGATTATGCTCTTTGGTATCTTTGTCGCGATTGCAAATGCACTCGGACCACAAAGTGCAGATGCATCGATTCTCATTCAAATATTAAAACCATTTTTTGAAATTTTTGTATCCTTAGGTATTGGTTTTGTTGCTGGTATACTTTTAACACTCGGAACCAAATGGTTTACCGGTCGTGGAAATCGCATATCACTCGTTATTACATTTATCTTCTTAACAGTCTCTCTAACAGAGCTTGTTCATGGTTCAGCACTCCTTGCATGTATGATGCTTGGTGGTGTATTTGCGAACATGAGCCCTAAATATGAAGAAGTCAATGGTTTAATCTACTTTGTAACTCCACCGATCTTTATTATGTTCTTCGTGTTATCAGGTGCAGAACTAAAACTATCGGTTCTACCAGCTGTCGGTATTATCGGAATCATCTATGTTTTATTTAGAGTCGTTGGTAAAATCTTTGGTTCATGGTTTGGATCGAAAGTATCCAAAGCAGAACCTGTGGTTGCGAAATACTTAGGGTTTGCGCTCATCCCTCAAGCAGGGGTAGCCATTGGGTTAAGTTTAGTAGCAACTCAAGTATTAAACCCTGAAATGGGTGCGCAAATACGTGCCATCATCTTAGCAGCAACACTCATTTATGAACTCTTTGGACCAGTTATTACAAAGATTGCATTACAAAAAGCAGGAGAAATACAAATTCAAGCATAAAAAAATACCAATCACTTGGTATTTTTTTTATCAATTTCCATAATTTGCAGTATACTTTCCAAAGCTTTACGTGATTTCTCACCATTTTTTAGGTTTTCAACATATGACATCATCATAACCCAATAGATATAAACCATCAAAGGTACGAAAAATATCAGGATGAATCCTAAAAGCGCATTGCCATTAATAAACGATACAATCATCCATATGAAGCCTGCAATGGATAATATGAATAGCAAAATTAAGACAAGTAACTCGAGATGATCAATCACAGATGATTCTTGATCTTCAATCTTTTGACTGATTGGATAAGAAAATATTTTTTCTTTATCATCATGATCTTCACGATAAATGATTTTTTTCTCTTCAAAGACTAAGTCACTTGATTGACACTTGTAACAAACACTCACCTGATCATCGTTAAGTGTTCCACACGTTTTACATCTTTTTGGCATAAATTTTCCCTTAAATCACTTTCGTATAACAACGTCTACGCTTATGTTCTCTATACTCAAAATCTTTCCATTGGTTTTGCATATTCGCATTAAGTTCTAGTTCAGGTCCTGTTTCAGCAAATCTTACACCATGTGCTACACCTGTGCCAATCGCATCTTCAAACATTAACGCAATTATTCCTTTACCGTGATGGTTAGGATCAACTGCAATGAAATATAAGTCGATGACATCATAATGCTTAATAGCTTTCATTAGTCTAAATACACCAAATGGGAATAATTTTCCATTATTTTTCTTATTGGCTTCAGCTAAGCTTGGCATAATTAGTGTAAATGCGACTATTTTTCCTTCTTTATCTAACACAAACCAAATATAGTCTAAATTAACTAATGCAATCATTTGTTTTATATAATAATCCATCACAGGTCTAGTAATAGGGAAGAAGCCATATAAATCATTGAATGCGATATTATACATATCAAATGCTTCATAAACATATTTAAATACTTCTTTTTTCTTTTTTAACTTAATCAGTTGATAGCCAAAGCGTCTACGGCAAATATCTGCACCGCGTTTAACTTTTTCTGAAACTTCAGTAGGCCACATGATTTGTTTTTCTGTCCAGTCAACAGCTTTAACAAATCCTAGTTTTTCTAAGTGTTTATGATAATAAGGATGATTATAAATCGTAATAAACATGTTTAATTCATTAAAACCATCGACAAGCATGCCTTGTCGATCAAAATCAGTGAAACCAATTGGTCCAATGATATCTCTGCAATTAAAACGAAGACCCCATTCTTCAACTGCTTCAATGAGTTCTTTAGTGACTTCAATATTATCGATCATATCGATTCTTGAAAATCTGACTTGTCTTAAATTTCTTTCATCGTTTAATTTGTGGTTAATAATACCAGCAATACGACCGACTAATACGCCATCTTTATACGCTAAAAAGCGAATCGCATCACAGTACTCAAATACAGGATTTTTCTTTGGATTAAAGACATTTCTTTCATCTAAAGAAAGAGCAGGAACAAAGTAAGGATTCTTTTTATAAAGCTTATTCGGAAATTCAGTAAAACGTATGCCGTCAAGGTATGTCTTGACTTCTTTGATGATAATCATAACTCTAACCTCTTTTCACTTGATACCATTGTAACGCAATTTCACAAAAATGGCAATGTTTTGTCATTTCCCTTTATCTTAGATAAAACTATGTTATAATAGAAAAGGTCTAAACCAAAAGATAAATTAGGAGAATGATGTATGTTAGTAGAAAAAGTAGCAACCAACCGTGTGAAGTACACCTTTGATGTCACACCACACGAATTTGAACACGGCCTTGATCACGCATTTGAGCACATCCAA
>SBGC01000127.1 GCA_006226985.1 Bacillota bacterium
CATCATTCGGGGTGATTTTATGAAACTATCAATCGGGCTCAATGTGCCCATCCATAGCTACAAACATAACAAAAAGCTACATCGTGTATGGAGAAAGGCTGTCATACTCTATAAAGATGAACAACTTGTTGTCACAGCAAACCATCGAACGAAAGTCATAGAAAACGATGGAAGAAGCTGGTTTACAAGAGAACCAGCAATCTGTTATTTTTATTCAGAATATTGGTTTAATATTATCGGTATGTTAAAACCAGATGGTGTCTATTTTTATTGCAACATGTCAAGCCCTTATTTATATGATGGTGAAGCCATCAAATATATCGATTACGATTTAGATATTAAAGTTTTTCCAGATGGTAAATATGTCATTTTAGATGAAAAAGAATATGCCCATCATCAAGATACGATGTGCTATCCTGATGAGATTCAAGAAATTCTTTTGTCACAAATGGAAATATTAAAGAAGAAAATAGAACTTAAAGAAAAACCTTTTGATTTGTCAGATATCCATCGTTATTACGATTTTTATAAAAAAATGATTAAGAGATGAGGTAGCTATGCGTCTATTTCATACGACTGTGAAGATGACTTTAGTAGGTGTGATTGCAACGTTGCTTGCACGTCTTTTTCGTCTTGACTTTTATATGACAGCTGGTGTGATTGCCATCTTATCCATTCATTTAACCAAAAGAGATTCCCTTATTTATTCACTTAGAAGATTTATTGATGCATTATTTGCTTTAGTAATTGCTACACTCATGTTTATTGGTTTTGGCTATTCATTCTTTGTTTATGCATTGTTTATATTTCTCTTTTGTTATGCGTCATTCGTCTTAAAAATAGCAGAAGGAATTGTCTTATCTGTTGTGTTAGTCACTCATCTCTATTTAGAACAAACATTTTCATCTGCTCTACTCATTAATGAAATCTATTTATTACTTGTATCCATTGGTGTCGCTACGATCTTTAATATTTTATATCCCACTTCATCAGAGAAAGAACTTAACAAGCATGTTGAATCCATTGATCAATTGATTAGAGACCATTTATTCATGCTAAGCCTTTTATTAAAAGACCCAGCGTATAACGAAGAGTATTATCGTCACTACATAGCAATTGATAAAAAAATTCAACGAACCATTGATATTGTTGAACTTGTAGATAAAGATATGCTTTTTCAAAATGATCATAGTTATTTAGCCTATTTACACATGAGAAAAGAACAAAATTCGTATATTAGACATATGTATCAACAAGCACTTAAGATAAAAAGACTTCATCCTTATGCACGAGAAATCTCAGCATTCATTGTTGAGTTAACTTATGATATTGGTGTCTATAATAAAGCATTTATTCAACTTAAAAATCTTGATCTCATTCAACAACGCTATAAAGATGCAACTCTTCCTGAAACAAGAGAAGAATTTGAGATTAGAGCGATACTCTATCAAATCTTAAATGAAGTTGAATCTTTACTGATGGTTAAAGTTTCCTTCCATCATAGTTATCCTGAATTTGGACTTAAACACGCAAATTAGCGTGTTTTTTTGCATTTCTTTTGAGTAAGCGCGAAGTGCTTGCTACAATAATGAAAGAAGGAGTTGAATTTTATGATTAAATGGATTAAAAATTTTAAAAACATGATTTCTACACAAGTAGGACAAATCATTATCATTGTACTATCACTCGTTGCACTTTATGTGAGTTATTCAAATTTAGATGTCTTACCTTTACTATCAGGTTTTGTCCCACTGGTTTTGGTTCTGATAACAGTGGTTGGGTTTGCATTAAAAGGTAAACTACTCCCTGCTCATTTTATTCTCTTATTAGCGGTTTATCGAGAATCAGGAAATGGTTTTATTAATGCAGTGTCATCTTTTGATTTTGAAAGTATGAAATTTGCAATAGACATTACATTAAATATGGTGTTGTCATTCATCGTCTTTGTTTACCTATTACTTTATGTGTTATCGTATCTACTTGATGGCAAGTTTGATGGTAAATTAGGTAAGTCCGAAGTGATCACTTCAGCAGTTATCGCATTTATGTTCTTTTATTTCCGTTCTGGATTTTCAGTTGCTGTATTAAAGATTTTACCTCCTATCGTTGCGCTTATGTTTGGAAGTGAATTCTTCGCAATCTTGCTATTATTAGCAGGAGTCATTGATGTCCCATTTACATTTATCGATCATGTCATTGAAGGCACATTATTTGCACAACCGATTAGTTATTTCATCTTTACATTGTTTGCTTTCTATTTAATCTATGGGGCAGTGAAAGCATTACTTTCCAAAAAATGATAAAAAGGCACGAGTTTTCTCGTGTTTTTTTCTTTAAAAACAAAAAAATCATAACAATTTTCTTAAATAGGGTTAAAATAAAGATAAATTATGTAAAGAGAGGGAAACGTTATGATGGGTTTTATTAAAGGTTTTAAGAGTTTAATTCCGTTACAAATTCAACGTGTGATTCTCGCAGCTATTGGTGTTTTTATTTTGATTTTTGAACTTGATGGTAATACAGATGATTTTCTAATTTTGTTAATGATTTTATTACCGATTGTTCTCA
>SBGC01000091.1 GCA_006226985.1 Bacillota bacterium
GTATTTAAGGAGAATATATATGAACATATGGAATGCCATGAATAAAAAAATAGCCATGGCAGTGATTCTTTTTGCATCACTTTTCATCCTCATCGCTTGTGGAGATGATGCACCAAAAGAATTTACTGTGACCTTTAATTCAAACGGGGGCTCAAATGTATCAGAGATTGTTGTTGAAGAAGGAGAAACATTTACACTTCCTGCAGATCCAACACGGACAGGATATACCTTTGATGATTGGTATATTGATGAAGATTTAGAAACAGTATTTAACAATTTTTTAATTACACAAAATATTACTGTTTATGCAAAATGGACGATTAATACCTACACAGTCACATTTAATGTTGATGGTGGTAGTGTCGTTTCTAACGCAAGTGTTAATTATAACCAAACAGTGACTGAGCCTGTTGATCCTACAAAGGTAGGTTATACATTCGCTGGATGGTACACAGATGCAGAAAAGACAGCTCTTTTCACATTTACAACACCAGTCATGGGAAACATGACACTTTATGCGAAGTGGACTGTTTTAGAATATCAAGCAACCTTTAATTTCCCTGAAGGTAATCCAATCGTGTTGACATTTGAACATGGTGATACAATTGTTCCACCAACAACACGTGAAATAGAAGGATATACATTTGTAGGTTGGTTCTTCGATGAAGCTTTCCAACAACCACTAAACGGTGGTGGCATCGATAACGACTGTGATTTATATGCGCTTTATGACAAAAACGAATATACCGTTACATTTAATACAAACGGTGGTGAAGCAAAAGCATCTGAAAATGTTTTATACGAAGAATCATTAGAAACACAAAATCCATTATATGAAGGCTATAACTTCATGGGTTGGTTCTATGACGAAGCCTTAACTGAACCATTTAGTGAAAATGATCTAATTACTGAAAATGTGACTTTATATGCAAAATGGGAACTAATTCCACCAACAGATGAAGAATTAGCATTAGAAGATATTGAATCACTTGGAATTCCTGAAACATTAGGTACAGATATTGTATTACCTGCAACAGGTGTTAATGGAACAAGTTTTACATGGTCTACAAATAAACCTCATTTAATCACTGAAACAGGTAAAGTTACAAAAGCTGGTCACGGTACAGGTGGAGAAATTGTATGGTTAACTGCATTAGTTACTAAAGGCACATATACAAATGTTCATTTATTTGAAATCTTAGTAGAAGAAGCACCAGAATCACTTGTTACATCAACAAGAAATGTACCATTTACAAATATTTCAACAGAATATTTCCCAGCCAATGGAGCGATTGATTTATACTTCATGAATAATCAAGATGTCCCATTTGTTGACATCGCTGAATTTATGTATTTAGTGGATGGAGCAATTGACACGATTGCATCTGACCCAGTAGAAATCATTGGTGATGATGGATTAACATACTTCGTTGTTCAATATGTTACATTCGAAATGACTGAAGTTGATATCATGACCATTCGTTACATCGTTGAATACAGTCAAGATGAAGTTGTTGTTGAATCAGATGTTTATGAAGCAATTATTGATTTCACTGAAAACACATTCTATACAGATTCATTTGATTTCTTTGATGCTATGGTTGCATCTACTTCAACAAACTTTGGTGAAGGTTTATCCTTTGGTGATTCGATCATTACTGAGGGAACAGGTATTTTTATACCGTTATCAAATTATCGTTTTGATCTTGTTATTCATGAAGATGGTGAAGAAACGTATTACTTAATGCCACTTCATGTTGCTAACTTACTCTTTGTTGGCTCAGTTTATTATGATGTTTATTATAATGGCGATGCATTATATGGTGTTGACTCGTATCAATTCCTAGATGATGTCCCAGAAGTTGTTACAGCTAAAACAAGTTCTTACAATTCAAAATCAGCATCATTAGCAATGCGTCAAGCAACGTATGATTATTTAGTATTACTCTTCGATTTCTTCTATGGATTAAAAGAAGTGAATGGCGTTAATACATATTATGAAGTTTTTGGTGAATTTGTTAATAGCATTATGTTTGGTCGTGACACAGCGCATTATCGTGGAATTTATGACTTAACATATTCACTTGATGATTTACATACATACCATATTACAACAGGTTATTATGTTGAAACCGATTACGGATTCTCACTTACACTTAATGATTTAGGTCCAAGAAGCGCTGGTTACTATCAAGGTAGTTGGGCAGTAGATGATGCCATTGAACTTGCGTTCCCAAGTGGTAGACCTAATTTAAGAATTACACCAGATGGTAAAACAGCTATCGTTGTCATCAACAGCTTTACTGTGGATACTCCTAACCAATTCAGATTAGCACTCATGGATATTTCATCCAGCTATCCAAATGTAGAAAATGTTGTCGTAGACTTAACGAAGAATGGTGGCGGAAATGTCGGTGCTGTTTGGAGAACACTTGGTTATATGTGGGATGATGTGATTTATTATCATTCTCAAAATCCAACAGAAGGATCTGCTGTCTCATATCAAATTTATGACACTTATGATGCTTACGATTACAATTGGTTTATTCTAACATCATCAGTAACCTTCTCAGCAGCAAACCTTATGGCTTCAACTGCTAAAGAACAAGGAATTGCTACAATTATTGGATTAAACAGTACAGGTGGTGCATCCTCAATTTCAGGTACAGTGCTTCCTACTGGAGATGTTATCTTTATTAGTTCAACAAACGTTATTTCTACACTAGTTGGTGAAGAATATGTTTCTGTTGAATATGGTGTTGAAGTTGATTATAGTGTTGGTAATGTCAACAACTTATTCAATGATGTTTACTTACAAGAATTAATTGACACCATCAATCAAAACAACGCAGAATAAAAAAAATAAGCTCACTTCATCCGAGGTGAGCTTTTTTATTTTTTAATTTTTATAGATAATGTATAAGACTGCAAACAAGATAATGTAGACTGCAGCGGATAACCAGAATCCGAGGTAAACATCTTTAGATACACGCTCTTTGTTTGTCGTGTAATCATAATATGAATCCTTCATTCGTTTACCAACAAGTGCTTTACCAAATGCTTGAACACCATAAACTAAAATGTCAAGTGAACCCTCATTTGATATATACAAGAACCAACCTAAAACGAACAAAATAATCGCACTCATCGTCGCTCCATCAACGAGCCCTTCGAGTGTGAAATTTTGACTGTAAAGAAGGGTACCTCCAAAGACAATCATGCCAATAATTACACCTGAAAACATGTATTTGAATATCTTTCTATCTTTGATTTGTTTCACGGTCAATCACCTCATATATCTTAGTATATACACGCACACATTATATAATGATAACACAAATTTTTCAATTATGATACATCATATGCTCATTTTGTTTCTTTTTTGATGTTTTGCAACATTTTGCTATTTGAAAACGATTTCAAATTGATAAAAGGTGTTAGAATTGTTGACAAAAGACGTGCTTTATAGTAAAATTTCTACAAACCTAAAAATAAGGAGAGAGGAACGAAGAAATGAAAAAATTCATGACAAGTTGGCTTTTACTGTTATTCGTTGTATTCTTAGTTGCCTGCGGTGGCGGCGAAGAAACTCAAGAGTTCACTATTACGTTTAACGTTAATGGTGGTACAGCTGTAACAGCTCTTACTGTAGAAGAAGGTACATTGGCAACTGCTCCAACAGCACCAACCAGAACTGGTTACGTGTTCAAGGGATGGTTCGCAGATGCAGCTTTAACTACACAGTTTAGTTTCGCACTTCCAATTACAGGAGATTTAACACTGTATGCGAAATGGGCACAACTCTTTACCGTTACATTTGAATCAAATGGAGGTAGTGCAGTTGCGTCAGTTCAAGTTGAACAAGGTCTAACCGTATTACAACCTTCAGATCCAACTAAGGCTGGATTCGTATTTGAAGATTGGTATACAACAGCAGCTTTAACAACTAAGTATAACTTTGGTGCTCCAGTTACTGCAGCATTAACATTATACGCTGGTTATACAGCAATTGCTGAAGACCAATTCGTAGTATCATTTAACTCAAATGGTGGTACTTATATTGCTCCACAAGTTGTAACAGACGGTGATGCTGTAGCAGCTCCAACTGCTCCAACTCGCGCTGGCTTTACTTTCCAAGGATGGAATTTAGGCGCAACAGCTTATAACTTTGCTACTCCAGTTACTGCAAACATTACATTAACTGCACAATGGCAAGCAATTCCACAATACACAGTGACTTTCCAACGTCAAGATGGTATCGTATTAAACACTGAAACAGTTTACCAAGGTACAGCAGTTGCTGAACCAGTAGATCCTGTTAGAGATGGTTACGAATTCCTTGGTTGGTTTGTTCAAGGTGAAGAAGCTCTTGAAGTTTATGATTTTGCTACACTAGTAACTGAAAACTTAGTTATTATTGCAGTATTCAAGATTATTCCACCAGCTGTAGACACAAACGCTACTTATTTAACTTATATTGGTACAGTTACTAACTTAAACCCATATTCAGAAACATTAGCAAATGCATCTGAACTATACACTTTAATTAGCGACTACTTATATCGTGGCGATTATGACTGGGACTTAGCAATTGAATTAGGTTTAGCTACTGAAGTTGGTGATTTCACTAATACAGCTAATCTGCCATTCACTTATGTTCCTTCAATGGCTGCTGATCTTCCATTAGACGTTAATGGTGATGGTATGGTTTGGGAAGTTACACTTCGTGAAGACTTAGAATTCGTAGACGGTACAGCAATTGATACTGCTACATTCGATTATTCATACCAACAATTACTAGATCCAAAATTATTAAATGCTAGAGCAACTAACCTATATTCAACAGATTCACTTCCATTAATTAATGCTGAAGCATACTTTACACAATTAACTCCAGACAAAGACGAACTTGGCTACATTATGTATACAGTTGGTGAAGTTCAATTTGCTAGAGCAAACTCATTATATGGACATGTTATTGGTCATGAAGATTGGCCACTATATTATCCAGAACAACCATTTGATACACTTGTTGGTCCTGCTCATGAGCAGTTATTAGAAGGCCAAAAAGCATATGTTGAACCTTGGGGTACAGGATATGGTGTTGAAGGTTATGTATTAGTTGATGAATTAGACAACGCATTCCGTATGGGTACTGACAATGTTATGTACGCACCATACGCAGGCTGGACATTAGACGGTGTTGCAGTTCCTCACGTATTACCAGAAGGCGTTTCATTTAAATCTGGTGGTGCTGGATATGCAGGTGCTTTACCAGCATATATGGATGCAGCTCAAAACTATGCAACTGTAGATGAAGATGGTCTACCAGTTGGTGGTGTTGAAACTTATGAACAAGCAACTGCAGTTCTTTGGTCAGAAGTTGGTTTCGAAGTTGTTGATCAATATACAATGAGATTCCACTTATCAGCTAAGAAGAGCCAATGGCAAGTTATGACTAACTTAGCAAGTGCTATTACTTCAGTTGTTCACCCAGCAAACTTTGAAGCAGGTTTGATTGAAGGTGGAGCTCGTACAAACTACGGTTCTATCGACAACCCACTTGTTGCATTTGGTAGATATGAAGTTATCGAATGGCAACCAGATGGATTCTTCAGATTCCAAAGAAATGATGATCATTTTGATGCAGCGAACTATAGAATTAAGTATATTCGTTATGATATTATTAACGACCAAAGTACAGCAGTTAATGAATTCCAACAAGGACGTCTTGACTTAGCTGGTGCAAGTGGATCTTACTATCAAACATATAAGAATTCACCATACTTAAAACTTAGCCCTGTTACAACATTCTTCCGCTTTGCATTCTCACTTGATAGAATGAATGATGATGATCCATCAAATGATACTCCAATTATGCAATACTTAGATTTCAGAAAAGCATTATACTTTGCAACTGACCGTGAAACATTCGTTACTGACGTACGTGCTCCAGGTTTCCCAACTCATGGTATCCTTGGACCAGTCTACTTCTCAAGCGAACAAAATCCATTCTCTTATAGAGCATCACTTCCAGGTCAAGCAGTATTAGCTGATTTAGCTCCTGAAACTTATGGATATGATCCAATTATGGCTAAGCAATTATTTGATGCAGTATATGCTCAAGCAGTTGCTGATGAAGTAATCCCTGCTGATTCAGTTGTTGAAATTGAAATCGTATTCTCAGATGCTGAAACAAACCATACAATGGCTAACTGGCTAGAAGCTACATGGGAAGAAATTTTCGGAGATAAATTCGACCTCGTTAAGAATCCAGTTCCAAGTGCTCAATTAACAGCAACTGGTACAGGTATTTGGGATACAGGTAACTTCGACTTAACATTTGGCGGCTGGCAAGGTCTTCAATTCTGGGCACCTGGTATGTTACAAGTTTACTCAAGTGGTAGAGGCGCAGCATACATCCTAGAAGTTGGTTTCGAAACTGGTAATGCAGTTCTAGAAGTTGAACTAGGCGCTGGTAAAGCTGCTGTTCAAGCTTGGTTAGACGAATTATTATTAGTTGCTGAACCTACATCTGCTCAAGAAGAATATATCGACTTGTTCGAAGACTTCTTAGCTGATTTCACAGGCGACATCTATACTAACACTTATGACTATATTTGGGAAACTGTATATTATACAATTCTTGACTATGATCTATATGAAGGTAGAGAAGACGACTTTGACCGTATTACTGCAGCGCTTGAAGGTGAATTATTAGCTCAAATGATTAACATTCCATTATTCACATCAGTTGGCGCTACAGTTTACAGTGCACGTGTTCAATTTGAAGCTCAAGCATACCATGCACGCATGGGTTGGGGCGGATTAAGATACATGTACTTAGGTATCATGGCATAATTGCTAGATATTCAAAAATTTATTAAATAAAAATTAACGACATCGCAACCCTAGTGGGTGTTCCATTAGGGTTGTTTGTGTCGCAAGAAGATTGGAGTAGTATTATGACAAGATACATATTTAAACGTATCGGACTAATGATTATAACAACCATGATTATTATTTTTATGGTTTTTGCATTCGTTAGAATGATGCCTGACTTAAAAATACAAGCAGATCCTTCAATCGACCCAGCAATTTTACAGCAATTGTTAGATAGAGATGGTATTGGTCAAGGTCCAATTATTGAACAGTTCTTTAGATGGATTAACAATATGTTCGAATACAAGAGCTTAGGCTATTCACTACGTGAACCACGAGAAGTTTCAGATATGATTAGCGAACGACTCATCGTAAGTATTCGTATTAACATTATTCCTTATCTACTATCGATTCCTATTGGTATCAGTTTGGGTATATGGGCTGCACTAAAAAAGAACAAAATTACTGACCATGTGATTTCAACTGGTGTCATGGTCTTAATCTCAGTACCCTCGTTTGTTATTGGGGTTCTTTTACAATATTATTTTGCATTTAGATTAAACTGGGTACCTTGGAAGGTTGCTGTTGGTTCAGACTTTTCAACAGATATCATTAAAGGGTTATCGAGTTATATTCTCCCTATCGTCATGCTTACATTAGGTGGTATTGCAGGTTTAGCCAGATTAACACGTGCTGAATTAACAGAAGTTCTGACTTCAGAGTTTATGTTACTTTGCCGTACAAAAGGTCTTAACCGCAGACAATCAACTGTTAGACATGGTATTCGAAACGCTTTAGTACCTATCGCCCCAGGTTTAATTGGTGGTCTAGTTGGTATTTTAAGTGGAGCGATCGTAACTGAGCAAATTTTCCAAATTCGTGGTATTGGTCAGTTATACATTACTGCCTTTACGGCAACTTCTGGTACAAAACCAGATTATCCTATCATTATGGCATTAATTATGTTCTATACAGTCATTGGTTTAACAGCAACATTAGTTATTGACTTATCCTATGGTGTGATTGACCCAAGAATCAGAATGGGGGCAGGAAAACGATGAACCAAAATCAAGTTGACAAATCAAAATTAGTTTTAGCACATCGCGCCGATATCCGTTTTGATGAAGAGTTTAAAACAAAACCTATTGGTTATTACAAAGATGCATGGATTCGTTTTAAGAAGAATAAAGCATCTGTAGTTGCTGCTATTATCATGCTTATGCTTATATTTTTCTCTTTAATTGGACCTATTGTTCGTAAAGATGAATTATATAACAACAACGTTATTGTTGCGCAAAAACTTGTTAGTAAAGGTGAACTTCCACCTAAAATTGAAGCATTAAAATGGATTCCAACATTCGATGGAAGACGTAATATCGTTCGTGCAAGTATGGAATTAGACTTAATACCATTAACTGACCCTGCTATTGTTGAAGAATATGGCAGAATTATTTACACGGACTTATCAAAAGTAAAACCAAATCCTGATTCGACATATACCGTACGAGTTGATTTCTATAATTATGTCAATTATGAATTATCTATCGCTTTTCAAGCTTTAACAGCTGATCAAGTCAATGCTGTCCTTCGTATAGAAGAAGAAAAAGGTATTACAATCTTTACAGATCGTACCCGTATCTATCTTGACGGAGAAGGCAATGCAATTCAAGGTGCACCTCACCGTGCAAAAATGAATTATTTCCAATTTGTAGAAGAAGTTTACGGAGTTTCACCAAATTACTGGTTTGGTGCTGACGTTCGTGGACGTGACTGGTTCAATGTCTTATGGAACGGAGCAAGAATCTCCTTATTAATCGCGTTCTCCGTTGCTATTGTTAACATCATGATTGGTGTGACCATTGGATCAATTTCTGGATACTTTGGTGGAACAGTCGACCTAATTATTGAGCGTATAAGTGAAATTATCGCGGGTATACCTTTCCTTGCCCTGATAACACTGCTCATTCTTCGATATGGAAGTGGGGTTGGAATTGTCATCATCGCATTCACTTTAACCGGATGGCTTGGTATATCCGGTGTGACCAGAACTCAGTTTTATCGTTATAAAAATAGAGAATACGTACTTGCTGCACGTACATTAGGAGCTACAGACATTCGTATCATGACGCGTCATATTCTCCCTAATGCAGTTGGTACTTTAATTACAAGCTTCGTGCTTTATATTCCTTCAGTTATTTTTGCTGAATCAACGTACTCTTATCTAGGTATCATCAATTATGGTGATGTGACATCCGTTGGACGTATGTTAGCAGATGCACAACCAAAACTAAGAGAAGATCCAAGTTTAGGATTCCTAATCCTATTCCCAAGTATGTTCGTATCGTTCTTAATGCTATCGTTTAACTTGTTTGGTAATGGATTAAGAGATGCGTTTAACCCATCATTGAGAGGAGTTGAATAATCATGGCAGAACAACGAGATAAAATTTTAGAAGTACGTGATTTATCAATATCCTTCAAAACACAACAAGGGTTACTAAGAGCAGTTCGCGAAGTTTCTTTTGACTTGTATCGCGGAGAAACACTTGCAATCGTAGGTGAATCCGGATCTGGTAAGAGTGTTACTTCAAGAGCAATTATTGGTATCCTAGCAGGTAACTCTGTTCATGATGGTGGATCGATTTACTACTATAGTAAAGATGTAAAAAATTTAAGAAAATTTCAAGAACTTAAAGCTCAAGAAGGCAAATCGATCGAAGACGATCAAGAACCTGTCATTGACTTAATGACGATTCCTGAAGATGACTTCCATAAATTACGTGGTAGTCGTATTTCAATGATTTTCCAAGACCCCATGTCAAGTTTAAATCCTATTATGCGCATTGGTAAACAAATCTCAGAAGCGCTATATTTAAAAATGGGATTAACCAAAGAAGAAGCTAAAGTGAGAGCACTCGAACTGATGAAGGAAGTAGGTATTCCTGATCCAGAAAAACGTTATACAAATTACCCATTCCAATTTTCAGGTGGTATGAGACAACGTATCGTTATTGCCATCGCACTAGCAAATAATGCTGAAATCTTAATTTGTGATGAGCCTACAACAGCACTTGATGTGACAACACAAGCACAAATTCTTGAACTTATTAATCGTATTAAAGCTGAAAGAAATCTATCAGTTATTTTCATTACGCATGACCTTGGTGTTGTTGCAAATATGGCTGATCGTGTCGCAGTTATGTATGCTGGTAAAATTGTTGAATTCGGAACATCAGATGAAATATTCTATAATCCACAACATCCATACACTTGGGCATTATTATCTGCTATGCCAGACTTAAACTCAGAAAAGAGCGAACAAAAATTATTCGTTATCCCTGGAACTCCGCCAGATATGCACTTCCCACCTAAAGGTGATGCATTTGCACAACGTAATAGATATGCTCTTGAAATTGATTTTGAAGAACAACCCCCACTATTTAAGGTATCTGAAACTCACTATGCAGCAACATGGTTATTACATCCAGATGCAGAAAAAGTAGAATTACCTGAAATTATTACAAAACGTACACAACGCAATCGTCTAGCTAAGGAAGTAGGTGCTAAAAAATGAGCGAAAGAGTAAAAGCCCTTGAGGTCAAAAATTTAAAGCAATACTTTAAAGTTGGACATGGTAAAAGCAAACTAGTTGTTAAAGCAGTTGATAATATTTCATTTCATATTTATGAAGGCGAAGTATTTGGTTTAGTTGGTGAATCCGGATGTGGTAAAACAACAACTGGTCGTTCAATCATCAAGTTATATGATGCAACTGATGGAGAAGTATATTTCAAAGGTAAACGCATTGGTGGTGGTGTTGAAAAACAAAGAGAAGCTATCAAAGCAGCTAAACAAAAAGCTAAAGAAGAAATACTTGCTCACAAGCCAGATCAACTTAAACTTCATGAAATTAAACATGAATATCACTTAGCAGTACACGCAGCTAAAGAAGCGTATGCTCTTCAAAAAGAAGCAGCAAAGAATGAATCAGATGCTATTAAAAAACAAGAACTGTTAACAAAAGCAGCAGAAACGAAAAAGAATGCTATAGCTGCAGCAACTGAAAAGAAAACTGCACAAACAGAAGCGCTAAAAGCTGAAATGCTAGCTAATCCAGAAAAGTATGCACACCATACAGATGAAATTAATCGCATCAACGCTGAACTTGAAGCATACATTAGCGAACAAAGAGACATCATTAAAGGCATTTTAAACGACAATGCTTTCCGTGGTGAAACATATGAAATTATGAAGAAAATTCAAATGATCTTCCAAGATCCTATTTCTTCACTAAATCCTCGTATGACTGTTCGTGAAATTATTGCAGAAGGTCTTCGTATTTCTGGAGTTCATGATAAAGATGAAATTACACATCGCGTTTATGAAGCATTAAATCTTGTAGGACTTGTTCCTGAGCATGCTTTCAGATATCCACATGAATTCTCAGGTGGACAAAGACAACGTATTGGTATTGCACGTGCACTAGTTGTTAACCCTGAATTGCTCATCGCTGATGAACCTATTTCAGCACTTGACGTATCAATTCAAGCTCAAGTTATCAACTTACTAAGAGAATTAAAAGATAAGTTAAACTTAACAATTTTATTTATTGCACATGACTTATCTGTTGTTAAATTCTTTAGTGATCGCTTAGGTGTCATGTATTTCGGTAAAATGGTTGAAATGGGACCCGCAGAAATGGTCTTTAAGAATCCTTTACACCCTTATACAAAATCATTACTATCTGCAATTCCACAACCAGACCCAGATTATGAAAGAACACGTAAACGCTTTAGCTATGTTCCAGCAAAAGATCATAAGTACACAGCTGAAAATCAACCATCATTTGTGGAAATTGAAAATGGACACTTTGTCTTAGCATCTCCAGATGAAGTTGAAAAAATCAAAAAGGACATGGCAAGTAAAAAATAATTTCTCAAAAGCTTAGTCAATTGACTAGGCTTTTTTTATTTATGAAAAAGAAAAGGAGCTCTTTCGAGCCCCGTTCTTTTGGGGTAACTTTTTTTAGCATCAGATCATGATGGCAGTCTGATCTGATGTTAGGTGAAGTTAAACCTTGATATTTTTTGGGAGAAAAATATTGAATGTAACGAATTATCCAAATAAAAGGTGGAAGTTGTTACACTTCAATTATAAACAAAATAAAACAGTTTTCAAGTAAATTTTCTGTAAATTTTCATGAAAACGTTTCCTAGATTTTTCTTTTTCTAAATTAGCGTATAATTAGCATTTAAACATCAATTGTTATATAATAAAAATGTTGAAATCAAGGAGGTCTATATGGCAAAATTAGAAATTAAAAATCTTCATGTGTCCATTGAAGATAAAGAAATATTAAAAGGTGTTAATCTTGTAGTCAAATCTGGTGAAGTCCATGCGATCATGGGGCCAAATGGTACAGGGAAGTCAACATTAGCAAGTGCTCTTATGGGGCATCCTAAATATCAAGTCACTGAAGGTGAAGCGTATCTCGATGGAGAAAATCTATTAGAGATGGAAGTAGATGAACGTGCACGTGCAGGTTTATTTTTAGCTATGCAATATCCAGCAGAAGTTCCTGGTGTGACAAACAGTGATTTTATGCGTCAAGCTTTGAAAGCAACTTCTGGCAAAGAAGTCGGTCTTTTTGAGTTCGCCATTAAGTATGAAAAGACAGTTGAGGAACTTAAAATGCGTGCAGATTTAGCACATCGTTATTTAAATGAAGGTTTTTCAGGTGGCGAAAGAAAGAGAAATGAAATCTTACAACTCAAGGTTTTACGTCCAAAATTTGCGATTTTAGATGAAATCGACTCTGGTTTAGATGTTGATGCGTTAAAGATCGTCGGAGAAAATGTATCAAGCTTAGTGAATGAAAACTTTGGTTGTATTCTAATTACACATTATCAACGCATTTTAGATCATATTAAACCAACCAATGTCCATATTATGATTGATGGTAAGATTGTATTAAGTGGTGGTCAAGAACTCATTGAAAAAATTGACAAACAGGGATATTTATGGATTAAAGATGAACTTGGCATTGACTTTACCGAAGGCGATGAATAATGAAAGAGTTAATGATTCAAAAAGATCATATTAAAAACACGTTACCTAAAAATTTCGAGTTTAACCATAATGAGCTCATCATACCTAAAAATATCCAATTTCAAGAACCCATCAAGATAACCATCGAAACAGATCAAATGGAAACATTTAAAATAGTTGTATCAGCTTCAACCGGTATTAAAATTATCTTAGAAATATTAAGTACATCCAATGAAGAACATGTTTATAATATTGATTTAATTGCTAAAAACAACAGTCATGTTAAATATCTACTTGTTGGTGAGATTCAAAGCACAAAATCAACGATTAATCATACGTTCACTGCACATCGTGATGCAAAATTAGAAATCATTGGTGGATTTGTCTCCAATGTATTAGATGCGAGAATGCATGTTGATTTAGTTGAAGAAGGCGCAGAAGTGAAGATGAGAGCTGTAGCTGTCTCATCTGATGATAACATTCAAAATATTGATGTTTACATCACGCACAAGGCACCAAATACGTTTGGTGATATGACGAACATAGGTATCGCAAACAAACGCGGTAAAATCATTTTAAATGGTATTGAAAAAATAGAAAAGGGAATGAAGCATGCAAATGCTTTCCAAACACTTAAAGGGATTATTACATCCGATCAAGCAATAGTTGAAGTCAATCCAATCTTACTCATTGATGAATATGATGTTAAAGCTGGACATGGCGCAACCAT
The DNA here is from genome assembly GCA_006226985.1 of Bacillota bacterium. Lineage (GTDB taxonomy): Bacteria > Bacillota_I > Bacilli_A > Acholeplasmatales > Acholeplasmataceae > Peloplasma. The sequence goes on from SBGC01000091.1 coordinate 13,660, forward strand.
TGGTAAAATCGAAGAAGATGTTCTCTATTACTTAATGAGTAGAGGATTAAACAAAAAAGAAGCAGAAAAACTCATTATCAATGGTTTCTTACAACCCGTCATTGATGAAATTGATGATGAACCCTTAAGAGAAAGATTTGTAAGCCTCGTTAATTCACGTATATGATCGATGTCAAAAAGATTCGAGAAAATTTCATCATTTATCAAACACAACCCAAGCTTTGTTACTTGGATTCTGCTGCATCATCGCTCAAAGTTAAAACTGTTGTTGATCAAGTAAATAAGTATTATCATACACTCGGTGTTAATGTGCATCGTGGCGCATATGAACTCGCTTATGAAGCAACAAAACAATATGAAGATGCAAGAATAACAGTTAAAAACTTTATTAACGCAGAGTCGGAAGACAATATTATTTTTACACGTGGGACAACATCTTCGCTCAACTTGATCGCTAAAGGTTTTGAGCATATGTTAAATCCCGGTGATGAAATTATCACGAGCGAACTTGAACATCATTCATCGGTATTACCTTGGATGGTTGTAGCTAAATCGACAGGTGCAAAACTTGTCTATGTACCACTTACTAAACAAGGAAAAATTACCGTTGAAAATTTCAAATCTGTTTTAACATCAAAAACAAAAGTTGTCGCATTAACACATGTATCAAATGCCATGGGTTATATGACACCAATTAAAGAGATTGCATCCATCGCACACAAACATCAAGCTGTTGTCATTTTAGATGCTGCACAATCTGTACCTCATACCAAAGTAGATGTTCAAGAGCTAGGAGTCGATTTCTTAGCATTTAGTGGACACAAAATGTTTGGTCCATCAGGTGTTGGTGTACTCTATGGTAAAACAAGTTTACTCAATCAACTTGAACCTTATGAATTTGGTGGAGAAATGGCTGATCAAGTATTTAAAGATCATTTCACATATAAAGATGCACCGCTTAGATTTGAAGCAGGTACACCGGTGATTAGCGGAGCGATTGGTCTTGCAGAAGCGATGAGATATATCGAATCAATCGGTATGGATAACATCGAAGAACATACAAAAAAACTCCATCAGTACACCTTATCAAAGATGAAAGACATTGACGGTATTACAATCTACAATACAGAAGCAGAAATGCCTATTATTAATTTCAACGTTATCGGTGTCCATCCACATGACATCGCGACAACACTTGATCAATATCAGATCAACGTACGTGCTGGGCATCATTGTGCACAACTCGTTACCAAATTTTTAGATGTTAATTCAACATTGCGTGTATCATTTCATGTATATAATTCCATCGAAGATTGTGATATATTTATCAAGGGATTAAAAGAATCCATTCAATTCTTTAATGGTTTTTAGGAGAAAAGTTATGAATCAAATTGAACATCTTTATCGACAAGTCATTATGGATCACTATAAAAATCCGAAAAATAAAGGATTAGTTGCTAACCCAGCTTATTTGACGATTCATTTAAATAATCCAAGTTGTGGTGATGAAATGACCGTTCAAATGCATGTTAATAATGACCAAATTGTCGATATTAAACATCAAGGAACAGGATGCTCAATTTGTTGTTCAAGTGCAAGTGTGATGAGTGTTACACTCAAAAACCATACACTTGATGAAGCAAATCAAATCATTCATGAATTTTATGAAATGATTAAAGGATACCCTTATAACCCTGATATTCTCAAGGGAGATGCTATCGTTTATCAAGGAGTTGCTCAATTTCCAGCACGTATCAAATGTGCTACACTCGCTTGGAAAGCCATTGAGCAAGGTATGATTAAAATAAAGGAGGAACAACCAAATGGATGACAATAAAAAGAAAATAGACGCCATCGTTGGTGACTATAAGTTCGGATTTAAGACGGAATCAAAATCAGTATTTGATACCGGAAAAGGCCTTAACGAAGATATTCTTCGTATTATTAGCAAGAACAAGAATGAACCTGAGTGGATGTTAGATTTCCGCTTAAAATCATATAGAAAGTTTTTAGAATTAAAGAATCCTACCTGGGGTCCAGATTTATCGTTTATTAACTTTGATGAATTCACCTATTTTATTAAAGCAAGTGAAAGAGCAGAAACTAGCTGGGATGAAGTACCAACTGCCATCAAAGACACATTTGAAAAATTAGGTATTCCTGAAGCAGAAAGAAATTTCTTAGCTGGGGTTTCCACGCAATTTGAAAGTGAAGTCGTTTATCATAATACACAAAAAGAATTAGAAGATTTAGGCGTTATTTACGTCGATACAGATACTGCACTTCGTGAGTATCCAGACTTAGTCAAAAAGTATTTTGGCACAGTTATTCCCTATGCAGATAACAAATATGCAGCACTAAATAGTGCAGTATGGAGTGGTGGATCATTTATTTATGTTCCAAAAGGTGTTAAAGTTAACAAACCATTACAATCTTACTTCAGAATTAACTCTGATCAAATGGGTCAATTTGAACGTACACTCATCATTGTTGATGAAGGTGCATATGTAAACTATGTTGAAGGCTGTACAGCACCTGTATATACAAAAGATTCACTTCATGCAGCGATTGTAGAAATCATTGTTGAAAAGAATGCGACGTGTCGTTATACGACCATTCAAAACTGGTCAACTAATGTTATTAACCTTGTTACAAAACGTGCATTTGTTTACGAAAATGGACATATGGAATGGATTGATGGTAACATCGGTTCAAATGTCAACATGAAATATCCTTCATGTGTACTTCTCGGTGAACGCGCAAAAGGAACAACGATTTCAATTGCATTTGCTGGCAAAGGACAATGGCAAGACTCAGGAGCAAAAATGATTCATGTTGCACCAAACACTACATCAACGATTATTTCTAAATCCATCTCACGTGGTGGTGGTAAAGTGAACTATCGTGGTAAAGTAGACTTTGGTAAAAAAGCTAAAGGTGCTAAAGCCCATGTTGAATGTGATACCATCATTTTAGACGACTACTCGTTCTCAGATACGATTCCCTATAATTCTGTAAGAAATAGCGATGTATTCTTAGAACACGAAGCAACCGTTTCAAAAATCTCTGAAGAGCAATTATTTTATCTCATGAGTCGCGGTCTTACCGAAGCAGAAGCAACCGAAATGATTGTCATGGGATTTATTGAACCATTTGCTAAAGAACTACCCATGGAATATGCAATCGAGCTCAATCAATTAATTAAACTCGAGATGGAAGGTTCAATCGGTTAACACACACAAAAGATATTTGAACACTCAAATATCTTTTTATTTTTTCTTATGAATGGGGTAAAATAAGATTAAGGTGATGATATTGAAGAAATACCTCATATTATTAGTCACAATTTTATCAATGTTGATTTTATCAAGTTGCCAAGAAGAAAAAACATACGATGATTTACGCGATGAGTTTCAAAATCATTTGGATAACAATCACGAACTCTATCAAGAACGTCTTGATTTTTTTAATACTGCCTCTACAGAAACCATCAAAAGTATTGTGATGATTAGTGTGAATGTGATACCTACAAATACAACCATTCGAGCATCTGGTGTTATATTTGATGAAGATGAAACATATTATTATGTTCTAACCAATCATCATGTTGTTTACGTTGATCAAAATGAACAAGGCATCTATCGTATATTTGATTACCAAGGAAATATTTATCAAGCATCTCTACTTACATCAAATCCGTCTTATGATTTAGCTATTTTAAGATTTACAAAATCAATAAAAACACTAAAACTTGTTGAATTTAGTGAAGAAGACGCTATTAAAGATGACAACATCATGATTATGGGCTATCCCAATATCCGCATGGTAGCAATGACCATGGGTGCAGTTATCAATTACGATAAACTAGATATATCAAGTATTAATGAAAATATCATTGATGTTCAATTTGATGTTATGATATCTTACGCACCTGTAAATTATGGTAGTAGTGGTAGTTTAGTGATTAATGAGATGTCAAAACTTGTAGGCATCGTTTTTTCAGCTTACATTCCTGCAAATAGTGATATATCAGAAGCCACATTCATTATTCCACTGAGTAAAGTGAAAGAGTTTATTACCTTGTTTCATGGAGGTATAACAACATGAGAAAAGTCATCTTATTTTTCATGATTATCATCATGACAACTGGCCTATCTTCATGTGGCTTGATTGTCCCAGAAGAAGATAGTGAAGCTTATGTCTCACTTAAAGAACAGTTTAATGCATATCATGAAAATGATTTTATGTTTACCAACCGTTTTCATGAATTCGTTAATCAAGCATCTCTTAATGTTTCAAAATCTGTCGTTAAGATCAAGGTAGATATCATCCATGAAGATGGATATACCCTTGTCTCACGGTATGGTTCAGGTTCCATTTTTATGGAAGACGAACAAAAATATTATATTATCACTGCAAATGACTTGTTAAATACTTCTGATCAACAAACAATTAGACTACAAATCACAGATTATAAAGGTAATTTATATACAGGTCAATTGATTCATAAAGATATCGATTATGAGCTTGGGGTTATAAGCATTAACATCAACACGCTTTCTCCGCTGCCTTTAATCACATTTTCTGATGTATCACCACTACCTCAAGAACCGATTTTACTCATAAGTTATCGTGGACAAACCATCAACTCCATGGCGATGGGATTTGTTGTTTATACATTTGATGGTGATCCTCTACATCCGATATATACAACCATTCAATCAGATATTTTTGGTAACGGTGGTGCAATTTTTAATAATCGATTGGAAGTTGTAGGTATCCAGTTTATGGTTGAAATTAATGAATCCGTAGGCATCAACGTAAAAGGGATTCAACTGTATTTAGACATGTTTAATCAATTTTTTAATCAAACATAAAAAAACAGATTTTTTTATATTTTTTATATAAGAC
>SBGC01000108.1 GCA_006226985.1 Bacillota bacterium
GTGTCAACATATGCAATGCGAACAACAACTTTACCTTCAATCATTAGTTTTTTCGTTTCTTCAACGATATAGAGTAAAACATTATTAAAGCTTCTAACCTTATGTTCAACGTCTAAGACACCACGTTTAAAGCGTAAAATGGGTTTAATTTTTAAGATGTTACCAATGATTGCTTGGACCTTACTTAAACGCCCATTTTGAACCAGTGTTTGTAAGTTGTTGACTGTAAAGATTAAAGAACCTTTACCCTTTTGTTCTTCAACAAACTGAACACCTTCCTCTGCACTATGTCCTTCATTTAAGTAGTTAAGTAGTACTTCAAGTAGATAAGCTGCACCATTAATATTTGATTCTGTATCTACAATATGAACTTTAGGATTATCTAATATAGTTTTGGCAAGATTAGCACTATTAAATGTCCCTGATAAGTTTTGAGATATCGTTAAACAAATGACTTCTTTATACGTTAAGAATTGACTTTCATAGGCTTGCATAAAAAGTTCAGGTGCGGGTTGACTTGTTTTCACTTGAACTTTGTTTTGGAGTGCATCAATAACTTTTTGGTTATCAAACTCTCCATCAACATATTCCTTATCCCCAATCACAACCTTTAATGGAACAACTGATATGTTATGCTTTTTCGCAAACTCTCTAGAAATTCCAAATGTTGAATCAACAACTAAACCAACACTTCGATTCATGTTTATACCTCCTAAATAACTTTATATGAGAGAAAAAAAGACGTTTTTGTCGTCTTTTAATTAGTCTACAGTAACTACAGCAATCACACCTGGAACATTTTCAAGTAACATGGTTTCAATGCCTTGTTTAAGTGTGACATCAAGTGCCATACAACCATCGCATGCACCGAGCATTTTTACATAGACGATGCCATCTTCAACATTTAAAACTTCGATGTCTCCGCCATCTCTTTGTAGGTATGGTCTGACCTTATGGATCAAGTCTAAGACTTGTTGTTTCGTATCATTCATCACAGATCACCTCTTCGACTTAAGTATATAACATGGTGAATTAAATATCAATTAATTTCCCTTGTTCAGCTGGTTTTAAACGTTTTAAAACATAATGGCCACAATTCATATTACATGACTCATTTAAATAATCTGGAATTCTTTTAAATCCGTTAGGACTTTTAGGATCTGAATTAAATCCTTTGAGTCTTAAAATGGATGAACTCATATCACCTACAAGGTAGGTATATCTGTCAAATGCAACATCGACATAGCGCTCTTGAAATTTAAGGAGATCAAAAGCGTCACGATGATTTTTGATGAGTTCAAATTGTCCAAAGGGAGTATCTATTATCATAAGGTTACCTTCTTTAACATGACAACAGCCTCAGCAGCCATTGCCTTTTTTTCGCCGATAGCATCCATCTTTTCATAGGTGGTTGCTTTTACGGATATTTTATCGACTTGAATATGAAGTTTTGATGCGATGCTATCTCTAATGCTTTGGATATGTGGGTTTAATTTAGGGAGTTCAGCGTAAACAGTAGCATCAATGTTTCCAATTTCATATCCTTTTTCTCTAATCATATTATACACATAGATTAAGATTTTGGAAGAGTCAATATCTTTAATGGATTGATCGGTGTTTGGAAAGTATGTACCTAAGTCACCTAAAGCAAGTGCCCCGAGCATCGCTTCTGTGATGACATGGAGTAATACGTCAGCATCACTGTGACCTAAAAGACCTTTATCATGAGGAATCTCTACTCCTCCTAAGATGAGTTTACGATTTTCTGCAAGCTGGTGAATATCAAAGCTATGTCCAATACGCATATCATCATCCCTTTCTAAGCGTTGCTTCACAAATAAAATATCTTCTGGATAGGTTACTTTTATATTGTTTTCTTCGTTAATGACAACATGAATTTTATCATCTGGATAAAAATTCTGATATAGGGAAATATCATCATCAAACGATTTATCATTTCGAATGTGTGCATATCTTATTTTTTCAGTTAAGAATGCTTGTGGGGTTTGTGCAAGCAGATATGATTCTCTATTTTCAGATATCACTTTATTATTTTCAAACTTCTTTAATGCAGATGTGATTTTCTCAGCTAATAAAACAGCATCATGATACTCTAAAGCTTTCTCCATATCTGCGATAACTGATTTAGAAACAAGCGGACGTGCTGCATCATGGATGTAAACATAAGGTGTAATCACTGATTTTAAACCAAGCATGACGCTCTCACTTCTTGTTTTGCCACCGATGACTAATTTCACTTCATCACTTATATATTTTCTGACTTCTTGGTAATCATCTTTTGAAACGACTAAGACAATGTCAAAACCTAAACCAAAAAAAGTATCCACACTATACATAAAGAGTGGTTTACCATTGATAGGATATAGTATTTTAGATTTCGATAATTTAGCTCTTGTTCCTGAACCAGCAGCAACAATTAAAGCAGTGTTCATAAGTGCCCCTTAAAATAACCGTCTAGTTTTTCATCATAACGATCATGTGGTATGCTTGATAATTCTTGAAAGTCATAAATAACACCCATGACTTTCTT
>SBGC01000103.1 GCA_006226985.1 Bacillota bacterium
ACAGATAACCTGTCATTTTTTTATATCTTAAATGACAGAAATGGTTTATAATTTAATTAAAATATATCGTTTAATAGAGGTTTCTTATGAATCCGATAGAACGTAGGGTTAAATTGAAGAAGAAAAGGAGAAATTATGATTCATTGAAGAATCTTTTTTCCTCATTTGCAGTCACAGCATGTGCAGTTGTCATAGCAGCAACAATGATTCCAAGAAGTCCTAAAGCTTCATTTGAAGGGTTAACTGTTTTTGAAAATCAGGTTGTATATCAGGTAGATATCACAGACGAAGATCATGCACTTCGTTTAGAATCTCTAAAAATTGTTTTAGAGAACCAGTTCGAATCTTATGAATATCCATTACAATTAGGAAAAAATGTAGGTGTTTTTGAAGATTTGAACCCCGCTACGTCTTATAAAATCACTGTTTTAGGCTCAAAAGGATTTGGTGAAGAAAAATTAGCATCCAAGAAACTCACGACACAGGCTGAACCTGGAGGAGCCATTGTATCCTATGAAATGATTGATAGAACCGAGTATGATTTCACATATCAAACGCGTATCATTATTAATGGATTCGGTGATGTCTTTCAAGAAGTTAACCTTTATGTTGGTTATGCTTTCCCTGATGAGCCTTTTGATCAATATAAAGTCATTAACATAGATTCTAGTGATCAACTTGTTATTCTTGATCAAATTCCCAATTATCATACACGTGTAGATTTGTACTTAGAAGCAATTACAAATGATTTAGAAACCATCATTTTAGACCGTTTGACATTTGATACACCTTTTGAAATATCATCATCAATCTATCTAGAGTCTATAACAAAATCTTCAATCAATTACACGTTTTATCCAGACAGTTACCTAAGTGATATAAAATATACCTCTGCTATCTATCAAGATGATCGATTGATTCAATCAAAGGAGATCAAGATTGATAGTAATCACATGCATTATGATGGTATTGAAGTAAGTTTTTCTAATTTAAGGATGAATACACTTTACGATGTGAAAATAACTGCAAGTTATCAAAATCCGCAAACTCTAAGGAATGAAAAAATAACTTTCTATGAGGAAGCCATAAGGACGCTTGATAACTACACAATCACATATGACATTTTTGAAACAGATGACTTTTATGAAATCACGATCGATGTCTATGATCCACATCACTATTTCCAAATTCCATACTATACTGTTTACGATGTTTCAACAGAATTTCCGATGTATATTGAGGGTGATGAATTAGGATTCACTCCAATCGATACACACAAATACGTAACATTTACTATCTATAAACCATTGATTCGTCCATATTCTATTGAGTTTGGCATTAAAAATCAAAATGAATTTACGATTAATCATCTCATATACAAAGAAATCATTAATAGCTAAAGGAGCTTACCATGAATCTAAAGAATAAAACAAAATCAGAAAAAATTAAGTTGATCGTTATTGCAAGTATCATTTTCATCTTCATACTACTTGGAAGTCTTGCAGATATCTTGTTTAGTGGAACAACATTTGCACGCATTATCAATAACAGTATTGGTAAGTTCTTTAATATTCTCGATTTTTTTGAGAATAATTATGTCATTATCCTAGAGAGTTTAACGATTCTCATCTTCGTTTGGGTGTTAAATAAGATACTTTTATTAATTATTCATCTAATAACTGTTAAAGGTCATCGCAGTGAAACCATTGGAAAACTATTATCAAGCTTCATTAGATATTTATCCTTTATTGTCGCATTCTTCCTCATTTTATCAGCTTGGGGCGTTGAAACACCGACACTGCTTGCTGGTGCTGGGATTATCGGCTTAGCCTTAAGTTTTGGCGCGCAAAGTTTAATCGAAGATATCTTTGCTGGTTTATTTATTATCTTTGAAAAACAATTTGTCGTTGGTGACATCATTCAAATTCATGACATGCGTGGAACAGTTACAGAAATAGGCATCAGAATTACGAAGATTGAAGACTTAAACGGAGATGTACTCATTATTAATAATAGTGATATTCGAGGAGCAATCAACACATCAAGTGCATTATCGATAGCTATTTGTGATATATCGATTGAGTATGGTGCTGACTTAGAAAAGATTGAGGATATGATTAAACATGGTTTGCCTGATATTAAGAAAGAAATCCCACTGATTAAAGAAGGTCCATTTTATTTAGGTGTTGATCAACTTGCTGATTCTTCTTTAGTGATTCGTGTGATTGCTAAAACTGAGGAGGTTAATCGTCATAAAGTTAGACGTGCTCTAAATCGTGAAATGAAACTTCTCTTTGATAGAAATAACATAAATATACCATTCCCACAACTTGTCATTCATCAAGATTCTGAAAATAAATAAACATAAAAACTGAAGTTAACAACTTGCTTAACTTCAGTTTTTTTTATCAATTCATGTTACAATTAAAACGTGCTTTTTTGGAGGATTTATGCAAAAACCCATATTTATTTATATCAAGAAATATATCAAGATGAACCCGGTAACTTCTATCCTGTTATTGATCAATACAGTGATGGTTTTTGTGGTCTTATTTATGGGTGGTTTCACAAATGCGATATTAATCGAATTAGGAGCACTCGTTCCTTTTTTAGTCACTGACTTTAACGAATATCATCGCTTACTATTCGCGATGTTTTTGCATGGTAGTATCATTCATTTTCTCATGAATGGTCTTGTTTTATTTTACTTAGGTGGCTTTCTTGAGCGATATCTAGGCTATCTACGATATAGTCTTATCTATATCCTTTCAGGATTAGCTTCTAGTTTAGCTGTGGTTTATTTCGGACCAAATGCAATAACAATTGGTGCCAGTGGTGCACTTTATGGTGTTGTTGGTGCATTGTTTATTTTAATATCTTTAAGACAAAACTGGTTTCCTCCACAAGCAGCAAAATCGATACGAAGTATCATTGTGATTAATCTTATTTTAACCTTTGTTATTCCTTCAATTAGTGTTGAAGGGCATTTGGGAGGACTTATTATGGGCATTATTTTAATATTTCCATTAATTCCAAAGTATCCATATTTCATGATGAAAAATCCTAGATATAAAAAGTTCACGAGTGAAGATCATCATACATATGATGCGTAAAAAAAAGAGCTCGGCTCTTTTTTAAACATCTATATTCAAAAATAATTGATCATCAATATAGGTGAGTCCTTCTTTATCAAAAAGTAAACCATATTGATGCATTTTCATAAAATCGAACAATTCTTCTAAACCAATCAGTGAGACTGAATGGATATTTTTAGCTGCTTGAATAGCGGTTTTATTAAAGTTAGAGTTTGTAATTATTACACACTTTTGAGCTTGTTTAAGCATCATAACACCTAAATATTCTCTTAAAACTTTGACATTTAAATTCTTATCTGTTTTTTTGGTTTTAGCTTGAATGATAAGTTTTTCTTTAAAGCCAAAAGCATCTTTTATTTCGAATTCGCAATCTACACCATCATCATCAGGACCTGCAAGAAACTTTTCTTTGATGATACTTGCCCCATATATTTTTTTAATGAGTCTAAAAATAAAGACTTCAAAAAATTCTTCTGCTTGTCCAAAGAGTTGACCAATAATACTTTTGGTTGATTCATTGTATAAAGCAATACTTAATTTGTTTTGTTTAACCGATAAATACTTATTCTTGTGCTCACGCAGTAAGTTACCAATAGGAGTCACAGGATAGATTTCTTCCTGTTCTTTATTATAGAGTTTATCTTTAACTCTTTTTGACTTATCAATTTCTAGTTGAATAATTTCTAAGACTTCTTCTCTTGATTTGTTTTCTAAACCTTGTTTTTGTGTGAAAATATTGCCAATTAATGATTTAATCACATTAAGTTTTGATTCAGGACCTCTTTCTTTTAACTCATCTTCTGTTAAAAGCTTCTTAGAGAAAAATTCAATCATTTCTTTTGAGTTAGTTTTAAGTGCTTGTCGATTAATGACTAAATACTCATCTTGATAAACTAATAAACCTAACGAAACCATTTCATTAATTACAATACCAATCATTGAAGAAGCAACAGAATATTTACCTTCTGGTTTTCGATCTTTTAAATCTTTTTGAGATAAGTTAAAAACTTGTAGTGCAGGTTGAAACAGCTCTTTTCTCAGCGCTTTTTGTTTGACCTCTAAATATTTTATAATAATTGTTTGTATATCTTTTGTATATTCATTAGCTTTCATGTGTTAAAACCTTTCTCGATTTTGAAATCGTTAAAATAAAACCTAAAACAATGGATAGATAAGCTGCCATTAAAATACGATAGGTTTCAGGAAGTAAAAATGTTATCGTATGTGCAGGAATCCAAAACAGTGGGATTGTTTTTAAAACAACAAAACCTACAAACGATTTGAAATCAATACGATCGATGACGTGATTTAGTTTCACTTTAGTTATTTTTTTGATTGATCCTTCACCAAGTTCGATGTATCCATCGGTGATGCGATGAAAGAGCATAAATGTTGGAGCAAAGAACACATTCATGAACAAACTAATCAAAAATGCAGTTAAGAGCTTTGATAAAAAGTTATCACCAGCAATGGAAGGTAATAATAAAGCCCCTTGTGCAGCGACAACTCCTGATGCAAATAATTTAAATATAACAACAAACACCATACCAAGTAATCCCCAAACAAAAGCTTTTAAGATGATACCGTGGTATGAGAAATAATTCTTGGTTCTTATTCTTGAAACAAGCATCTCGCCCATACTTGCTAATATAGCTGTCTTCATAAATCCCATCATATATGGAAATCGAGACGTTAAATCAGTAAATATCTCTTTTGTTAGTGGTGATATAACAAATCCAGTTATGATGATTAAAACAAATAACCATAGTGTATCTTTTAGTTTCATTTTTATGTTTTCCTTGTTCATTGATATATCTATTATAACATGTGAAATCCCTCTTTTTTAAAAGTCTCAAATAATCACCTAAATGCATAAAAGAAAAAGTCCTCCATGAAGGACTTTTTTGTAATTTAGTAACTCTTCTTAATCCATATGAATATAGAATGTGCCTATACCCTTATCTGTAGAACTATACAAGTAAATGATTATGTAATACGTTTCTCCACTTGCAAGTACTTCGTTAATCATAAAATTGTAAGAATCATCTTCATCATCATTATCGATGATAAATGTATGATCACTGTCATAAAGTTCACCTTTCGTATCCAGTACGCCATATGTTCCAAATGTATAATAACCTGTCGATGTTGGTGTGAACTTAATGATCAGTAATGTTCCTGGACCAAAGTAAAGTTCTATTTCTTCATCGACATCAACAACAAATGCTGTCTCATACGTCCATCCATTTTCAACAATTGTTAAACTCCATTTTGCATAGAGAGTAATATCTGATTCAGAACGATATGGATAGCTAATAGCATCTCCTATTAAATCGATGTTATCATACCAGCCTGCAAAATAGTATCCGATTTTTTCCGTATATGCTGGGTAGAATAGATAATCTGAAACAACTTCAGATACAGGAGATCCTCCATTGGATACAAATGTATATATGACAAATGGCAACTCTCTTTCTACAACCAATTGATATGTACCTGTTTCAGTTTCATCGAGAAAATACGTTTCAATATAATAGGTTTGACCTTCGATTAAGTTAAAAGTAATATAGAAATTATAGTCACTATCACCATCATCATTATAGTCAAGCTGATTACCAAAGTCATCATAGAGTACACCATATGTATCACCATTTCCAAGGGAACGTATGAAATAGGTTTGTGATGCGGTGGCTATAAACATATAAAATACAGCTTGTCCTTCTGTCACAATATCGACATTCACAATCTCATTCTCAACGATTGGATATGCTGATCCTTTAGATGTTCCATCAGGGATCACATCTTCACTCCATTTAGCATATAGTGTGATGTCTGTTAAGCTTTGATATGGGAACTCAACGGGATTACCGAGTAATTCTGGATTGTCATACCATCCTGCAAAGTAGACATCAGCTTTTGTTGTTAGTGGTCTAACAGGTATGAATAGGTCAATTATCGGTTCAACAGGAGTACCACCATTCGTATCAAATGTATACGTAACAATATATCCTAAGAATGTAACATTAACTTCGAACAAGCCTAAACCATTGCCATACATACGTGCAACTAAATAATACGTTTCTCCTTCAGTAAGTTCATAGGTAATACCAAAATTATAGTTATCATCATTGATATCATCTGAACTAGCCAAATTAATTGAGTTTATATCATATAAATAACCTCTTGTATCATTGTCACCATATGATTCAAAGCGATACATACCGGATTTAGTTGGTATAAAGATAAAGTATACTAATTTTGCTGCTTGATCAATTAGTACATCATAGAAAGTCGTTTCTTCCATAATATAAGCATCTTCGAAAGAATCACCAGTTTCTAAAACATCATAAATCCATTTTGCATATAAATATAGATCGTGATCTGGCATGAATGATATTGTCATTTCAGCTTGATAACTTTCATCAACATACCATCCAGCAAAGATATAACCTTCTCTTATAGGCTCAGCTGGTAAAACAATCTCTTCGCCATAAGTATATTTCACAGAAGGTGTATTTGTTCCACCATTCGATAAGAAATAGATGGTGTAGAGTGGCTCATACCATGAAGCATAAATCGTTCGATCAGATGTTACATTTTCATATTGTCCTATCCAATCATATGAATGACCATCCTTATTTATTGTTGGTAATACCGCATTTTCACCATACTTGACATATTGAACAAGGTCACCTTCAATTAGCGTGCCATCTCCAATATCGAATGTAACAACGAATAACTTAACCCATATGGCTTTTAATGTGTAATCAAGTGTTCCTGCTTGGTAGATTTGTTCAAATCCTTCTAACATGTAGCCATCTCTTGTATAAATTGGTGGTTCAATGAACGTTTCTGAATTACTCACAACAACATGTTCAGTACCTGAAGATAAAGTTCCCCCATTTCCATCGAAATACACATTATATGAACCGATAATTTCATAACGTTCAGCATAAATACCCCATATTTCGTGACTTAAATAGAGAGTTTCGCTATCTTCATAAATATGAATGTCCAAATATGTGCTCGGATTTACAATAGGTTGTCCTGTTACAAGAGGTGGATTACTCAATATATAGATATCATAAAGTGATTGACAGTTATTAAAAGCTTGATATTCAATGATGAAGATTGTTTCCGGTATAATAATTGACTCAAATGAATCTGAATCAGTAAATGCATTACTAGCTATACCATAAACAGGTAATCCTTGATATGTTGAGGGGATATATATATCTGTTTCATCACCGATATATCCAGTGACCATGTATCCGCCACCTTCATCTTTATAATATGTAAATAAATCTTCATTTTTTACGATATCATTTGGTATATCTGGTATGGACACAT
>SBGC01000145.1 GCA_006226985.1 Bacillota bacterium
GGTATGATGAACTTGATTGATTGCATTTAATCATCCTTAAATATTCTATTTACATCATAACATAAAACAGAGATATTGTTAAGGGTTTCTAGTAATTTATCAAGGATGTGTTAGTCTTTCTTAAATAGATGATTATAAAACCTATTTGGATTAATTAAGAAATCTTTGAGCATCTTGACTTGTTTAATATCTTCATATGAAACTTCTTTTAAACCACTATCTGTAAACTCTATGATTTGAGCTCCAGGATATGACATGATGACAGGTGAATGGGTAGCAATAATAAACTGAGACCCTTGTTCAATGCTATCTTTGACAATATAGAGCAGAGCTAATTGATTTTCAAAAGAAAGAGGCGTTTCTGGTTCATCAAGTAAGATTAAATGCTTTGAACGCATACGTGATTTAAAGAATGCTAGATAGGCTTCTCCATGTGAGGATTCATTTAAATTACGTTCGTGGAGATGATTAATTTCTGATATTGTTTTTTTATGAGGACTCAAAGCTTGTTGTTTAGCAAACACTGATCGATCTTTGTATGTTAGATTTATTTCATCGATTGACGCCCTTGATTGTGCTTTTTCTTCTTCTAACTCATGAATGTAGGTCGTGAAATCTTCTGATGAAAAATAAAAACCTCTTGGTTTATTTAATGTGTAGGAAACATCCGTTTTCACTTGAGAATGTTTATTTAATGGTTTACCAATTTGATAGAGTGAACAAGCATCTTTTATGAGTTCTAATAATGTTGATTTACCACAACCATTTTCTCCAATTAAAACCGTTATCGGTGAAGTGAATGAAATATCTTGATTAAATATGTTTAGATGATATGGAAATGAAGTTTCCTCTTCTTTGATAAATCTGACTTTCTTAATCAACATCATGTTGAGATACCTCATTCAAATACTTTTCGACTTCTTGTTTAATATTTAGATATGTTTGCTCATCAAAAAAACTTGTGTCTATCATTTTTACTATTCCAAAACAATCATCTACTTTGTATTCATTCATTACTGCTTTAAAAACATCAACAGAAAGTAACCCGGTTGACTTATGAACGGGATGTCTATATTCTTGTCGTGATACGTATCTTTGATAAAGCGTTTCAGAATCTCCTGTTAAAAAAAGTGTGAAAACATGTACTTTCTTCTCATCAAGAATTCGTTTTAACTCATCTAATTCATTTTTTTTGAAATTGCTTTCGAGAATAACATTTTGAGAAGAATCTATGATGCGTGTCATCATAAATTTCATCATTTCAAATGTGGCTTTCGATAATCTTAAATTCTCTTCACGATTATTAAATCCAATCGTATCACCTAATACTTCTTTGATGAGATCCTTATTGAGTGTAATCATTTTAAAATCTTTTGATAAACGAGTTGAAATTGTCGATTTCAATGCTGCTAAATGACCTGTTACAAGTATAATTTTGCTCATATTAATAACCTCTATGATAATTTAATCACTTTATAACCTGAAGCTTTAAGTAGACGATTCATAATGGCATGACCAATATGGGTTTGAGGAAAGAGTTCAACATAGATGATGTCAATACCTAGATCATCCATATCCCTTAGAGCTGAGAAGAGATTTTTTGCAATTAGATCTAGACGATGAATAGAGCCAATCGGTTTTACAAGAGGATCATCGAAAAATGACGCGAGCTCATCTGAACATATAAGTGTTTGCTTCATATTTTTTTCACTATGTTCATGTATATACCTTTTCATAAGCTCTGGAGAACCATCTAAGAGTATAACTTCACCTTTGGGTTTATAATGTGTATACTTCATTCCTGGCGATTTAACTTTATCACTTATGTGATCTAGAGATGCATCGGTAATTTTAATACCTAAAACACGTTCAATCATTTCTTGCGTAATAAATCCTGGTCTTAAGATTACTGGTATTTTTTGTGTGACATCTATCACAGTCGATTCAATACCAATCATAGAATCTCCACCATCAATGATGATATCTACACGACCATTTAAGTCCTCAAAAACATGCTTGAACTTCGTAGATGATGGCTTTCCTGAAATGTTAGCTGAAGGAGCAGCTAGTGGTGTTTTTGCAATCTTTATGATTTGTTTTGCTATTGGATGATCAGGATATCTCATAGCAACCGTCTCTAATCCACCTGTCGTTTCAAGTGGCACAATGTCTTTTTTATCAAAGATCAATGTTAGTGGACCTGGCCAAAAAACACGCATCAATTGCTTCGCTTGTTTTGAGATATTTTTTGCATACAAGTAAACATCTTGTTTTCGTGCAATGTGCATAATTAAAGGGTTATCTGAAGGTCTTCCTTTTGCCTTATAAATTTCATTAACAGCAAACTTATTGATTGCATCTCCACCTATTCCATAAACGGTCTCAGTAGGAAAAACAACAGTGTGACCTGCTTTTATGGTTTGATAGATTAAAGATTGATTTATTTTATGTTTTAAATCTTTTGCTTTGATAATGATGGTATGCTTCATATAATCACCTATA
>SBGC01000007.1 GCA_006226985.1 Bacillota bacterium
AATACTTAACTCTGTGTTAATAACGAAGCCTTCTTTTGATCGATTTAATGTAATCGTTTCTCCAGGGGTGCCCACTAATACTTCATTAGATAATCTTTGGTATGTATCATTTTCGATTCTTTCTTCATAGAATTCAATGACATATTGAGCATTTTGAATAAGTTCAAAACCTGCTACAAGCGTTAAATCACCTGTTACTGGCGTGCTAAAGTTATAGAGTGTATCCTCAAGAAACCAACCTGTAAACACATGGTTAGCTTTTACAGGAACTTCTGTAGGCTCTGATACAAGTTGACCATCTTCAATCGTTTGGCTTGTTTCAACATCTTCGATGTTAAACGTTACTGTATAGTATTGAATCGTACCTTTTACAGTGAGTATAAAAAATTCTTGTCTTGAAATGGAGCCGACTCTAAGTGATAAGATAAGTGTTACTTCTGTATCATAAAGTGGTCGTGTAACGACTCCTGCAGAAGAAATGATTTCTTCATGAGAACTTTCCCAAGAAAGTTTAGCATTTTTATCAAGAGACGATAAAAAAGGTAGTGTCAAATCTTCAGTCACATTGCTCATACTATCGGATTCAGCAAAACCAATTTCGATTGTTTCAAGCACTTCTTCATAAGTATATGTTTGGGCATTATCATCACACGCTATTAAGCCAAGTGATAGGAACAATGCACCTACTAAAAATAATAATTTTTTCATGTCATTCCTCTTCTTCGATTTTATAGATGCATAACTATTTTATAACCTTTTGTTATAAATAACAAGTTTAAATCAAATAATCCAAAAAAAGATTGATTTATTTATAAATTTTTATGCTTAAACAAAACAGAAAAAGAAAACAACACATGATTTGTGTTGTTTTTTTATTTTACTTATACGAATTCAATGATTGCCATAGGCGCAGCATCGCCACGTCTTGGAACAGTCTTAATAATTCTTGTATAGCCGCCATTTCTTTCTTGGTAGCGAGGTCCAAGTTCAGAGAATAATTTTTGAAGTGCATATTGTCCTTCTTTTACAAACTCGAAACGTACAGTTTCAGCAGCTTGTCTTCTTGAACTTAAGGATCCTTCTTTTGCTAAAGTGATCATTTTGTCAGCTAATTTTTTTAATTCTTTTGCTTTTGCTTCTGTTGTAACAATGCGTTCATTAATAATGATATCAGTTACTAAATCGCGAAGTAAAGCTTTTCTTTGATCGCTGTTGCGTCTTAATCTACTATAAGCCATGATTTACTCCTTCTCTTCATCGTCTAAATGAAATTTTGAATCTTTATTCGATGTGTTTTCAAACTCTAGACCATGTTCAGCTAGTTTTTCTTTTAATTCCTTAAAGGATTTTCTACCTAAACTTCTAAATCTCATCACATCTTCTTCGGTTAAGCGAATGATTTGAGCAACTGTATAAATACCAGAACGTTTTAAACTATTAAATAGTCTTACTGATAAATCAAGTTGTTCAATCTTCATCTCTAATTTTTTGTTGGTTGGTTCTTCTTCTTGTTCGAAGATAAAATCCGTTGATGCTGCTTGTTCACTAATCTTAACGATTTCTTGGAAGTAATCAATTAGCATTTTAGATGCTAATGCTAAACCTTCTTTAGCGTCGATTGCGCCATTCGTTTCAATATCAAGTGTCAACTCGTCAGCATCTCCTCTAGTCTTCTCTACATGATAAGATACGCGTGTTATTGGGGTATAGATAGAGTCGATTGGGATAACACTTTTTTCATTTTTACTATGAACTTTATTCTTTTCAGCTGAAACATATCCTACACCACGACGAACAGTGACTTCCATAGATAATCTTCCGTTTTCAGATAGATTGGCAATCACTTGATCCGGGTTGATGATTTCAACGCCGTCGACATGATTAAAATCTGCTGCAGTAACTTTACCTGAACCTACAGCATAAAGCTCTAGTTTTTGTTCAAAATCAGGTTCGAGAGAGTCAACAGCGAAGATGACTTTTTTAAGATTTAATACAATCCCCATAACATCTTCATAAACGCCTTCGATGGTTGAAAATTCATGTTCAATACCATCAATTTTAACGTTAACGATTGCTGCGCCAGGAAGCGATGAAAGAAGTACACGTCTAAGTGCATTTCCTAATGTAATCCCATAACCACGTTCAAGTGGTTTAATAACGAAGCGACCTTTATGACCGTCTACTGATATTTCTTCAACTGCAGTTGGTTTTTCAAATTTTAAATCTTTCATAAGTTACCCCTCCTTAACCTTATCCACGTGGACGTTTTGGTGGTCTACATCCATTGTGTGGCACTGGTGTTACGTCTCTAATCGCAGTGATTTCTAATCCTGCTGCTTGTAATGAACGGATTGCAGCTTCTCTACCTGGACCAGGTCCTTTTACAGAAACTTCAACTTTGATCATACCGTTATCCATTGCTGTTTTAGCAACAGCTTCAGCTGTTAACTGTGCAGCAAATGGTGTTGATTTCTTACTACCTTTGTAGCCAAGTGCACCAGCACTGCTCCATGCGATTGCATTTCCGTCAACATCAGTAATCGTAACGATTGTATTATTGAAAGTTGTATGAATGTGTGCAACACCAAGGGGAATATTCTTTTTAACTTTACGTTTAGTAGTCTTTTTACGAGCCATGATTTATTCCTCCCTTACTTCTTCTTTCCGGTAATCGCTTTGGGTTTACCTTTTCTTGTGCGTGCATTATTTCTAGTGTTTTGACCACGAACAGGTAATCCTTTACGATGACGGATTCCACGATATGAACCAATTTCCATTAAACGTTTGATGTTAAGTGTTACTTCACGACGTAAGTCACCTTCAACAACGTATTTTTGAATTTCTGTACGAATACGGTTCAATTCATCTTCAGTTAATGCTTTAACACGTGTGTCTTCACTCACGTTAGCATCCTTTAATATTTGTTGGGCAGTTGGTAATCCAATGCCGTATACATAAGTTAACGAAACCACGACGCGCTTGTCGCGTGGGATGTCAACGCCTGCTATTCTTGCCATAGTTCCTCCTAATTAACCTTGTCTTTGGTTATGTCTTTTATTTTTCTTATTAATAACGTAAATTTTGCCTTTGCGCTTAACGATGATATCGTCTTCGCTTCTTTTTTTAACTGATGCTCTTACCTTCATATCAAGGTTCCTCCTTATTTGCGTCGATATGTAATTCGACCGCGTGTTAGATCGTATGGTGATAATTCAACTGTTACTTTATCACCAGGTAAAATGCGTATGTTATGCATGCGGATTTTACCAGATACATGAGCCAATACTATATGGCCATTTTGAATAAGTTCAACTTTAAATTTCGTATTGGGTAATACTTCGATGACTCTTGCTTCTACTTCAATTAAATCTTCTCTTGCCATAGACTCACTCCTTTTTAAATGATGTTAAAATGTCATGTCCAGTTTCTGTAATCACAATCATATGCTCAAAGTGTGCACTGGGTTTATGATCTGTTGTAATTGTTGTCCAATTATCAGACAAAACTCTTACTTTTTTTGTTCCTAAATTAATCATGGGTTCAACACAAAATGTCATACCTGGTTTTAATAAAGGTCCTTCATTTGGTTTACCAAAATTGGGTACGTAGGGTTCCTCATGTAAATCTCTGCCAATACCATGCCCTGTGAATTCTTCAACAATACCATATCCATATGGTTTCACATATGTTTCAATAGCATGTGAGATATCTGAGACGCGGTTTCCTGGTTTTGCTTGTTTAAGTCCTTCATAAAGTGATTCTTCTGTGACTTTTAACAATTTTTCGATTTCAGAACTGACTTGTCCTACAGGATAAGTCGTTGCTGAATCCGCATGATAACCTTTATAATTTACACCAAAATCTAATGTAATAATGTCTCCTTCTTTAAGAAGTTTCTTTTTAGAAGGAATACCGTGAACAACAACTTCATTAACTGAAGTACAAATGGACCCTGGAAAGCCATGATAACCCTTAAAAGAGGGAATACCTCCAAGACTTATGATATGTTTTTCGGCGAGTTGATCGAGATGATACGTTGAAATACCAGGTTTAATATGCTCTTTGAGCATTTCTCTTGTACTTTCTAGGATGCGACCAGCTTCTCGCATCAACTCGATTTCGCGTTGCGATTTGATATATATCAATCTACTCACCTAAAACTTTCATAATGTCATTGTGTGTATCATCAATGCTTCTTGTTCCATCCACATTAATGATTGTTCCTGACGCTAAGTAATAACCGATAACAGGTGCTGTTTGGTCTTTGTATATTCTAAGTCTTCTGCGAACGGTGTCTTCTAGATCATCAGCTCGTTGAATCAGCTTACCTCCACAAACATTACAGATGCCTTCAACTTTTGGTTTTTTGTTTGTGATATGATAAATTGCTCCACATTTTTCGCAGACACGGCGACCACTTAAACGTTTGATAATTAATTCTTCGTTACCTTCGATATTAATCACTGCATCAAGCTTCCAATTTTTTTCTTTTAGAATGGCATCAAAAGCTTTTGCTTGATCAATATTTCTTGGAAAGCCGTCAAAAAGGAATCCCTTTTCAACATCTTTTTCATTAAGTCTTTCGCGAACAATTTCATTAGTGATATCATCAGGTACAAGTTCGCCACGATTAATGTAAGATTTTGCTATTTTTCCGATTTCAAGTTCTGTTTCAAAGAGTTCTCTAAATATATTTCCTGTTGAGATATGTGGTATGTTATAATGCTTGATCAATAATTCTGCCTCGGTTCCTTTGCCTACGCCAGGAGGGCCCATAATAATGATGCGCATTTATCTATACCCGCTTACTTAAAGATGCCACTGTATTCTGCTTGAGCTGCGTCTGTTTCAACTTGTTGTGTTGTTTCGATAGCTACCCCAACGATAATCAGTAAGCTTGTACCACCAATTGTAATTACTTGTGCTTCTGCGCCTTGGAAACCAAAAACAATGGCTGTCAAGATTGGCATTACAGCAAGTAAAACAAGGTATACAGTACCTATAACAGTAATCTTAAATAATAATTTTGCAATAAAGTCTTGCGTATCTTGTCCTGGACGAATCCCTGGAACATATGCGTTTGACTTCGATAGGTTGTTTGAAATCTTCTGTGGATCAATCGTTAAGAACGAATAGAAGAATGAGAAGATGACAATCAGAAGTACATACAGAATAAAGCCGATTGGCAATTGGAAATTAAAAATATTGTTAATCCAAAGTGCAAAACGAGATGTTTGTGCTGTTGCTCCTGAAAAACCTAGAATAGTTAGTGGAATACTCAAAATGGTCTGAGCGAAGATAACAGGAATAACCCCTGCGCTATTAATCTTCATTGGAATATTGGAGTCTGATTTTCCTTGTCTATTTGCATATTGAATAGGGATTTTTCTCGTTGCAATTTGAATATAGACAACCCCGAATAAAATACCAAAATATAACAAGAGAATAACGATAAATGCGACAACACCCCAACCAGTTGCACCAGTTGCTGGGAAATACTTAGCAACTAATGTCGTCCACATAGATGGCAAACTTGTTACAATCCCTGCAGTAATTAAAATGGATGTTCCATTTCCAATACCTTTTTTAGTGATTAAATCACCTAACCATATAGCGATTGCAGTACCACCTGTCATGACAAGTGCCATGTAAATATAGTAAATATAACGATATCTTGTAATATCAGCAGGCTCAATCGATGGAATCAAGTTACCACCCATGTTACCCATAACACCAATAATAAGTGCGAACGCTTGAATAAACGCTAACGCAATGGCTAGATATCGTGTAATACGATTGATTTTAGCTTTTCCTGATTCACCTTGTTCTGTCCATTCTTTAAACTGTGGAATAACCATTTGTAATAACTGGATCGCAATAGATGCAGTAATATATGGAGAAATCCCAAGTGCTAAGATTGAGAAACGTTCAAGTGCTTGTCCACTAAAGTTATTAAGGATTGCTAAAAATGAACTGTTTGTAAATGATTCAGTCAATGAATCGGCGTTAAAAAGGGGTACCGTAATATGACTTGCGATTCTAACAACTAATAAGATAAATAACGTAAATGCAAATCTTAGCATTACAGTTTTGTTACTTAGAATTCGTTTAATACGTAACCACACTTTAAATCACCTCGACTGTTCCACCGGCTGATATGATTGCTGCTTCAGCAGCTTTCGAGAAATGATTAGCTTTAACAGTCAATTTTTTCTCTAAAGTTCCATTTGCCAGTACTTTTACACCAGATAACAATTTTTTAATTACGTTTCTAGCGATTAATACTTCTGGAGTAACGACTTCACCATCATTGAAGATGTTCAAATCAGAAAGATTAACAACGGTGTATTCTTTACGATTCACATTGTTGAATCCTCTTTTTGGAAGACGTTGGAAGAAAGGAAGCTGGCCCCCTTCAAATCCTGGGCGTGGACCGCCACCAGAACGAGCGAGTTGACCTTTGTTACCTTTACCTGCGGTTTTACCAGTACCACTACCTGGGCCTCTACCTAAACGCTTGCGGCTCTTGCGGGCACCTTCAACGGGTCTTAATTCGTTTAACATTGGTTCTACCTCCTTAAGCTACTTCTTGAACATCCACTAAGTGTGAGATGGTCTTAATCATGCCGTTAATGGCTTCATTAGACTCTTTCACAACAACTTGGTGAATTTTCTTAAGTCCGAGTGCGTGTGCTGTTTTAATTTGATTTGGCAAACGGCCAATTAAACTTTTCTTTAATGTAATTTGTAATTTCATTATAGCAACTCCGATACATCTACACCACGAAGTGCAGCAACTGTTTCAGCTGTTCTTAATTCTTTTAAGCCAGCGAATGTCGCACGAACCATGTTGATGGGTGTGCTAGAACCGAGAGACTTCGATAAGATATCATTAACACCAGCAAGCTCGAATACAGCACGAACCGCTCCACCAGCGATGATACCAGTACCTTCTGAAGCTGGCTTAAGGAATACTTTACCTGCTCCATAGTTTCCGGTAATTTGATGAGGAATTGTTGTTCCTACGATAGGAACATTTATCATGTTTGTCTTAGCATCTTCAACAGCTTTCTTGATTGCATCAGGAACTTCTGCTGCTTTGCCAGTACCAAAACCAATTTGACCTTGCTTGTTACCAATAACAACTAGGGCTGCAAAACGGAAACGACGACCACCTTTAACGACTTTCGTTACACGGTTAATCGAAACAACGCGTTCTTCGAATTGATTTTCTTGTTGTTCTTCTTGCACGAATCTTTCTCTTGCCATTTCGTTTACCTCCTAGAATTGTAAGCCAGCTTCACGTGCTGCTTCAGCAAGTGCTTTAATACGTCCGTGATATAAATATCCAGCACGATCAAAGACTACAGAAGTTACACCTTGAGCAATGGCTTTTTCAGCAATAAGCTTTCCAACTGCCTTAGCCGATTCAATATTTGAATGGTTAAGACCGAGTTCTTGAGTGCGAGCGCTAACGAGGGTTGTTTGCTTCACGTCATCAATAATTTGAACATAAAGGGCAGTATTCGAACGATAGATTGATAATCTTGGACGTTCAGCTGTTCCTTTGATTGTTTTTCTGATACGTAAATGACGCTTTTGTCTAACGACATTACTTGATAGTTTTTTAATCATAATGATGTCCTCCCTTACTTAGCAGTCTTTCCAGCTTTACGTGGAACATATTCATCAACATAGCGAATACCTTTACCAAGATATGGTTCTGGTTTTCTATAACTTCTGATCTTAGCAGCGAATTCGCCGACAACTTGTTTGTCTGCTCCTTCGATGATAATATCAGTGTTCTTTGGAATGCTGACAGATAGTCCTGCCGGAATTTCTAGATTAATTGGGTGTGAGTAACCCAAACTTAAGTTCACGACGTTGCCTTGTAGAGCTGCTCTATAACCAACACCGCGAATTTCTAATTGTTTTTTAAACCCTGTTGATACACCATTCACCATGTTTGCTAATAATGCGCGAGTTGTACCGTGGATTTTTCTTGTGAATATTTCATCATTTGGTCTTGAGATTTTAATTTCTTGACCTTCTTGATGAATTGTTAAGTTTTCATTGAATTGGAATTCAAGTTGACCTTTTGGACCTTTAACCACAACGTAGTTTTCTGGACTAATCGTTACAGTAACACCGGCAGGAACTTGAATCACTTTATTACCTATACGTGACATAATTTCCTCCTTATTACCAAACGTACGCGAGCACTTCGCCGCCAACTTGAGCTAAACGAGCTTCACGATCAGTCATAATACCTTTAGATGTTGAAATAAGAGCAACTCCTAGTCCGTTTAACACCTTGGGTAAATCTTCAACTGAAGTGTATACACGAAGTCCTGGTTTCGATATCCGCTTTAAACCTTTAATTACACGTTCTTTAGTTGTTGTGTATTTTAAGGTTACTACTATTTTACCTTGTACTCCATCTTTAACAGATTGGAAATCTGTGATGAAGCCTTCTCTCTTAAGTACAGTTAAAATGTCTGACTTAAGACGTGAAGCTGGCATCTCTACTTTAGAATGACGCATTTTATTTGCGTTACGAATACGCGTCAGCATATCCGCGATTGGATCAGTCATAACCATGTTTCTTCCTCCTAATTACCAGCTTGCTTTTTTAACGCCAGGAATTTCGCCCTTATGAGCTAACTCTCTGAAAGTTAAACGAGACAAGCCAAACTTGCGCATATAGCCACGTGGACGGCCATCTAACGAATCACGATTTCTAACTCTTGTAGCTGAAGCATTTCTTGGTAGTTTTGCTAAACCAGCATAGTCACCTTTTTCCTTTAGCTCAAGTCTGATTTCACGATAGCGTTCTACAACCACTTTACGTTTTTCATTTTTAATGATTAATGATTTCTTTGCCATAGTGCGCCTCCTTACTTCTTAAACGGCATGCCAAGTAGACCCAATAATGCGCGTCCTTCTTGATCACTTTTTGCCGTTGTTACAATTACAATATCCATACCACGAACTTTTTTAACTTTGTCGAGGCTGATTTCTGGGAAAATGATTTGTTCTTTAATACCAACTGTGTAGTTTCCACGACCATCAAAAGCATTTGCAGAAATACCTCTAAAGTCACGAACACGTGGTAATGCAATCGAAATCAATTTGTCGAGGAAGTAGTACATTCTATCTCCACGAAGTGTTACTTTTGCACCAATTGCCATACCTTCTCTAAGCTTGAAGTTAGAGATTGAGTTTTTAGCTTTTGTTATTTGAGGTTTTTGACCAGTAATTGCTCTTAATTCTTCGACTGCATCGTCTAAGACTTTTGGATTAAATACTGCGTCACCAACACCCATGTTAACAACGATTTTTTCAATTCTTGGTACTTCCATAACAGATGTATAGTTGAATGCCTTAATCAGTTCGGGTTTGACAACATTTTCGTACTTTTGTTTAATTTCTGTCATTGTTCAAACTCCTTATTTATCAAGGCTTTCGCCTGATTTTTTAGCAAAACGTACTTTTTTACCATCAACTTCACGGTATCCAACGCGAGTTGGTACACCAAGTTTTGGATCAACGATTGCTACATTAGAAACATGAATAGGTGCTTCTTTTTCAATAATACCGCCTTTATCGTTTGCTTGAGTAGGACGTTGGTGTTTTTTCACCATATTTATTCCTTCTACAAGTACACGGTCTGTTTTAGGATAGACCTTTAAGACGCGGCCAGTCTTACGTGTGGTCTTACCTTTTTTGTCAGTTACTTCTTTATCAACTTGTTTACCAGTGATAACTGTAACGATGTCTCCAGCTTTTATATACATAGACAAGACCCTCCTTATAACACTTCTGGAGCTAGGGATACGATCTTCATGAAGTTCTTATCTCTTAACTCTCTTGCCACGGGTCCGAAAATACGGGTTCCACGTGGATTTAAATCATCTTTAATAATGACTGCTGCATTTTCATCAAATTTGATGTATGAGCCGTCTGTGCGACGAAGTCCTGAAACCGTACGTACGATAACCGCTTTAACAACATCACCTTTTTTAACCATACCAGCAGGTGCTGCTTTTTTAACAGTTACAACGACGATATCACCGATATTAGCATAACGACGACGGGTTCCACCTAAAACTTTAATCACAAGGACTTCTTTAGCGCCACTGTTGTCAGCAACAACTAATCTACTTTCTTGTTGAATCATGTTTGATGTCCTCCTTATACTAAATCGGCTTTAGCAACGACTTCTAGGAGACGGAATCTCTTTGTCTTTGATAATGGGCGTGTTTCCATAATGGTTACTGTGTCACCCATACCTGCTAAACCTTCTTCATCATGCACATGAAATTTTTTAGATACCTTCACACGTTTTCCGTATAAAGGAGATTTCTTATATGTGTCAACAACCACGGTAATCGTTTTATCCATTTTGTCAGATACGACAATTCCCGTATAAACTTTTCTACTATTACGTTCCATGGTATCCTCCTTATTCAGCACGTTCACTGATGATTGTTTTCATTTGTGCAATCGTCTTCTTAACTTGACTAATACGCGCTGTATTTTCAAGTTGTCCTACTGCAAGTTGAAAGCGTAGGTTGAATAATTCAGCTTTTAGCTCGACGATTCTTTTTTCAAGATCAGGTGTACTAATCTTTCTGATATCTGCCGCTTTCACGCTTGCTCACCTCTTTTTACAATCTTTGTCTTAATAGGTAGTTTGTGAGATGCTAAACGTAATGCTTCTTTTGCAACTTCATCAGTTACACCATTCACTTCAAACATCACTTTACCTACTTTTACAACAGCTACCCAGTGGTCTGGAGCACCTTTACCGGAACCCATACGCACTTCAAGTGGCTTCTTTGTCTTTGCTAAGTGTGGGAAGATGTTAATCCATACTTTCCCAACTCTCTTCATATGTCTTGTCATCGCAATACGCGCTGCTTCGATTTGTCTGTTAGTAACCCATGCTCCTTCTGAAGCGATTAAGGCATAGTCTCCATTGAGAATTTCATTTCTTCCCTTTGCTAGACCTTCGTAGCTAACACGATGAGGACGACGAAATTTTGTTCTTTTAGGCATTAACATAATTAGTTGCCTCCTTTGTCATTACGAGCTTTACCTTTGTTTGGGTTTCCACCTTCACGAGGCGCACGTCTTTCACGATCTTGACGTGGTGCTCTTTCTTCTTGCTTTCTAAGATTTTCTTCACGTGTTTGTCCTGGAAGAACTTCACCGTTATAAATCCATACTTTGATACCTAATATTCCATATGTTGTATTTGCTTCTGCAGTTGCATAGTCAATGTCAGCACGAAGTGTATGTAGAGGAACTTGTCCTTCTGAATATCCTTCGCTTCTTGCCATTTCAGCACCACCTAAGCGACCAGAGACAAGCGTCTTAACACCTTTTGCTCCAGACTTAAGTGCACGTTGCATAGCAATTTTTTGCGCACGTCTAAATGATGCGCGGTTTTCTAATTGTTCTGCAATGCTTTGTGCAACAAGAGTTGCTACGCGTTCTGGACGTTTAACTTCAACAACATTGAACACGATTTCTTTTTTTGTTAATTTTTCAAGCTTTTCAACAGCCTTTTTCTTAGTTTCTGCATCGCGACCAATGACAATACCAGGTTTAGCAGTATGAAGTGTAACCTTCACACGATCTTTCCCACCTTTGCCTTTGAGTCTTTCGATTTCGATGTGAGAAACAGCGGCTTTTTTATAAAAATCATTTAGGTATTCACGAATTAATGCATCTTCTTTAACGAGGATTGGCACAACTGTTTTTTCAGCATACCATTTTGAATCCCAATTACGGATGATACCAAGACGCATACCTATTGGATTAACTTTTTGACCCATGTCTTCTCACCTCTACTCTTTTTCTGCCACAACGACTGTGATGTGACTTGTTCTCTTTTGAATGATATCGCCTTGACCTTTAGCTCTTGGCATCATTCTCTTAAGGCGTACACCTTCATTGACGAATGCTTCTTTTACATATAATTTTTCAACGTTTGCATTGTTATTGTGCTCAGCGTTAGCGATCGCGCTGTTCAACACCTTTAAAATAACTGGTGAAGCTCCACGTGGTGTGAACATTAAGATAGCTTGTGCTTCTTTTACATTCTTACCACGAATAAGGTCGATGACCAATCTTGCTTTTCTAGGAGCAATGCGAACGGTTTTAGCAATAGCTTTAGTTTCCATTATTCATTCTCCTCCAATTACTTCTTCTTAGCTTTCTTATCGTCTTTACCATGTCCATGATAAGTACGTGTTGGAGCAAACTCGCCGAATTTATGTCCAACCATATCTTCTGTAACATATACAGGTACGTGTGATTTACCGTTATAAACGGCTACCGTATGCCCAACGAAATCAGGGAAAATCGTTGAACGACGTGACCATGTTTGAATCACTTTTTTCTCGTTTGCTGCATTTTGTTTTTGAACTTTAGCTAGTAAATGATCATCACAAAATGGTCCTTTTTTAACTGAACGTGCCATAATTTCCTCCTACTACTTCGTTCTACGACGTACGATTAAGTCGTTTGACGCTTTCTTACTGTCGCGTGTCTTCACACCACGAGCCTTCTTACCCCATGGGGTCATTGGTGATTTTCTACCAATTGGTGTTCTACCTTCACCACCACCGTGTGGGTGATCGTTAGGGTTCATAACTGATCCACGAACAGTTGGGCGAATACCCATATGACGTGTTCTACCAGCTTTACCAATGTTAACTAATTCCCAAGATTCATTTCCAACAACACCAACAGTTGCGCGGCATGTTCCTAAAATCTTGCGAACTTCACCTGATTGTAAACGAACAAGTACGTATTTGTCTTCACGACCAAGAATTTGAGCTGACGCTCCAGCACTTCTTGCAACTTGTCCACCTCTACCTGGGCTTAATTCAATATTATGAATAATTGTACCAACAGGAATATTCATGATTGGCATTGCATTACCAGTCTTGATATCTACTTGTTGACCTGATACGATTTCTTGTCCAACAACTAAACCCTTTGGAGCAAGGATGTATCTCTTTTCACCATCTACATAATTAATAAGTGCGATGTTTGCACTACGGTTTGGATCGTACTCAATAGTAGCTACCTTACCAATAATGTCATCTTTATTACGTTTAAAATCAATTACACGATATTTTCTTTTCGCACCACCACCGATGTGACGTACAGTAATTTTACCTTGATTATTACGTCCACCTGTGCGAGAGAATGGCTCAAGTAGTGATTTTTCAGGAGTAGATGTTGTAATTTCTTCGTATGTTAACACACTCATGTTACGACGTCCATTAGTCGTCGGTTTGTATACTTTAACCGCCATTTTGGTTAAACCTCCTCTAATTTTTCACTTACATGCTGAAGGCGTCAATCTTTTGGCCTTCTGCTAACTTAACAACTGCTTTTTTATAAGCAGACTTATAACCTTCATATTTACCCATTCTTTTGAATTTAGGCAAAACGTTAACTGTATTGACAGATAATACCTTAACATTGAAAATTGTTTCAACAGCTTTTTTGATTTCAACTTTATTAGCTTTACGATCAACTTTGAATGTATATTTATTATCAGATTCAATTAACTTTGTAGATTGTTCGGTAATAATAGGAGCTTTGATAATATCGTAATATTTAGTCATTTCCTAATACCTCCTCTAAAGATTCTACTGCACCTTTAGTGATGATAACTGTTTTACAATTTAAAATGTCATATACACTCACGTGGTTGACTTGTGCAAATGCTACAGTTGGAATGTTACGTGCTGCTAGCACTTCATTTTCACCAAATTCTTGTGCAATAACTAAGACTTTACCTTCAACACCTAATGTGTTTAAGAATTCTCTAAATAGTTTTGTTTTTGGAGCATCAAGTTTGATTGATTCGACAACCTTAAGTTGTTCTTTAGCAACATGATATGACAATGCAGATCTTAATGCTAATTGACGAACTTTTTGATTTAACTTGATTGCATAGCTTCTTGGAGTTGGTCCGAAGACAACACCACCATGACGCCATTGTGGAGAACGTGTTGAACCTTGGCGAGCACGACCTGTACCCTTTTGACGCCATGGTTTTCTACCGCCACCTGATACTTCACCACGGTTTTTAACATCGTGAGTACCTTGTCTCATTGCTGCTCTTTGTGCATTTACTACATCATATAGGGCTTGTTGATGTGGTTCAATTCCAAAGACATAATCGGATAAGGTTAAATCAGCAACTTTACTACCTGTTTGATTCAATAAGTTTACTTTTGGCATGATAACCCTCCTTACTTAGCTGACTTAATAGCTGATCTAACGATAACTAGTCCCTTATTTGGTCCTGGTACGCTTCCGCTAATAAGTAATAATTGGTTTTCTTTGTCAACACCAGCAATTTTTAGGTTTTGAATTGTTATTTGTTCAGTACCCATGTGACCTGGTAAATTTTTGCCCTTTAGTTTACCTTTAATTGCTCCCATTGAACCTGGACCACGATGATATCTTGAACCGTGAGTCATAGGTCCTCTAGTTTGGTTGTGTCTCTTGATAGTTCCTTCGAACCCTTTACCTTTTGATGTGCCTGTTACATCAACTACTTCTCCTACTGAGAATATTTCATTAGATACAAGGTCACCGACCGCTAAATCCACTAATTCATTTTTAAGCTCTTCTTTAAAGCGGATTTCTCTAATGAAGCGCTTAGGTGCTGTATTAGCTTTTTTCACGTGCCCTTGTTCAGGCTTGTTACTTAATGTGTCGCGTTTTGTTTCAAAACCAACTTGAGTTGCCACATAACCATCTGTTTCGATAGTCTTTTGTTGCAATACTACGTTGTCTGCTACATCTACGACAGTCACTGGGACTAAAACACCATTTTCATCGAAAATTTGTGTCATGCCTAGCTTTCTACCTAAGATTCCTTTGGCCATACTTCTTACCTCTTTCTATAAATTATTTTTTAAGTACAATGTCGATTCCTGATGGAAGATCGATATCCATTAATGCACTAATTGTTTTTGGGTTTGGATCAACGATTTGAATGAGTCTCTTGTGTGTTCTGCGTTCGAATTGTTCACGTGAGTCTTTGTTAACGTGTGGTGAACGTAAAATTGTGAAGATTTCCTTTTCAGTTGGAAGAGGAATTGGTCCTTGTACAGTTGCTCCTGTACGATGAGCACTTTCAACAATCTTCTTAGCAGCTTGATCAAGTAATCTATGATCGTAAGCCTTTAAACGAATTTTAATAACATCTTTTGCCATTTTAATAGCTCCTTTCGCCTATAATCTTGTATAGACTTGCTCCATGGAAAAACTCAACACGTAGACAACGGCTATCCGTGTGTCAACAACCTTCCATTTCACAGCCTGCTCGTTTACACACGAGCGTTTCAATTATATAAGAAAAAAAAGAAAAAAGCAAGTGTTTCATTACTTTTTTCTGTATTTTTTTACTCTTTTTTGCCCTCATCGTCATCTTTTTTAGATAATATCATATTTAGAGCGATTTTCTTTTTACGCTCATGTTCTTCTTTTCCTTGCTCTTTTTTTGCTTCAATTTTTCTTTTTTGCTCTTTAAGTTTTTCAACTTTTTCCAATAACTGTTTTAATTCACTTTGATATTGACGCTTTTCGGCTTCTTTTTTATAGTTTTCACGTTCCTGAGCGACACCTACAAATTTTCCTCTTGTTTGCATATGTTCTTCCAAAGTGTCTTCGATAAGCCTAACAAAATCTACAGAAATAGCAAACTCAGTAAAACCAGAGGCTATAAATTTTTTTAATATTGCTGGATTAATTAAACAATTCCCAGTAACGATTTGCCTTACATTTATCTTATAACTTCTTAAATATTGGTGTAAATCTTTAATGTGTGGCCAAAGTAAATCCATCAATTCGGCTTTACTTATATCAGAATGACGATCATGATCATCACTTAATTCTTCGATTAAGTTATTCAATCCAATAATAGCAAAATCCATTTGACTATAATCTTCAAAGAACTCAAAAGAGGATTCTGTTTCAAATAATATTCCGATTTCAGGAACAATGGCTTCACATACCTCAAATGCTAATGTAATTGTTTCTTTCCACACTTTGAATTCTTGGCTAATTCTAAGCATAGGAACTACAACCTTGATTCGCTTATTCGCCATTCGAGATGCATCAGCCATAGCATACAAGTTATTTAAGAATAGGTCATTATGTTTAAAAAGAGTATCTATATCTGTATATTCGTCTTCCATATTTGCACTCTTTTTATAAGGTGTAAAGTCTGGTATGCAAACGATAATTTCCTTATTTTTTGCTTTCTTAAACAGACTATAATAAAAATGAATCTGCTCTGTCCGTGAAGGAATTTCGTTTTTGACTGCAAATAAAAATTCTGACTTAATAGGTCCTATACCGTAGTACCAATCATCAAAAACAATTTTATCTATTTGTCTGGCATCAACCAGTGGCGCGTATAATTTAATATTAGTGCCTTTATATTTTGGAATATCTCCAATTTGGTATGTGTACTTTTTAAGTTTTTCAAACACACTCGTTATTTTGTCCTTAGTGGGGCTGCAATAGATTTTTTCTTTGTAACCATCGAGTAGTACTAGTGAATTGTCTCTGAAATTGTCTGAACTCATAACGATTGGTATGTTGAATTCATCTGAGAAAATCAATTTTTCTTCTTCCTCATAATGATTAACAATTATCCCCTTACAATTCACTGGAAGTTTATGAAAAAACCAGTTTTGTAATACATCTGCCCTAAGTACATAATCATGTTCTACATCTTTTAAACGTTCATTAAAAATCATCAGTTCAATATCAAACATGATCCTTGTTAATACTTCATTCACAGTTTTTTCTATCTCTTTTTGTTCAAGTCTAAATATGAATTTTTTTGTACACGTTTTAATGTCATAAACATTATAAAACGCTTCTGCATATGAACTAATTAAGCTTTGCCTCTCGGTTATCACTAATCGCTCATATTCGTTATCGAATTCATCAGTAATAAAAAGCGAGAAAAACTCAAGTAGAAAATATGTAAACCTAACATCTTTTCCTAATTCGTCGTAGTAATACTTTGTTGAATACCTAAACTCTCTTGAATTGATATTTTTGACTTGTTTAATCATTCTTTTTAAATCTTTAACTTGATAATTTTTAGTTACATTGGGGTCATAGTTGATAATAAGTCCGATGCCTATTTTAAACTGTGATTCCATTTTTAAATGTCGATCACGCGGGAGATCTTACTCCTCACCATTAATTTTTTTGTTTTGCAATATAAGCTGCGCCTATAATACCCGCGTTATTTCCCGTGCGAGCTAAGATAAATGGAATATTACCTGTCGTGAAACGTGCATACTTTTTATAATGGTTCTGGATGAGGTCAATTAAGTATTGGCCAGCCTTTGAAACTCCCCCACCAATTATAAAAACTTCCGGATCTAAAATAACCGCCAAAATACTAGCGCTTTTCGCAATATAATCTGCAATTCTATTTACAACTTTAATTGCTACATCATCGCCAGCTTTAGCTTCATCAAATATATTTTTAATTGAAAGATTATTGATGTTCAGGCTAGTAGAGCTCGTTATTGATAACTTTTTAGCATAAGAAAGAACTGCTGAAGTCCCACATACTTGCTCTAAACAACCTTTAGATCCACACCCACACTGATCAGTTGATTCATCGTCGAACATATGCATATGTCCAATTTCTCCACCTAAACCTGTGCCCCCCTCAAGGATTTTACCATCGATGATGACTCCACCACCGACACCGGTACCGAGGGTATAAAAAATCGCATTCATAAAAGGTTTCTCTAAAACCATGTTTTCTCCAAAAGCAGCAACATTAGCGTCATTAGAAACTACAATTTGTATTTCTTTTGAGAAATATCGTCTCATTGATGCTAGAATATCCATTTCACGCCAACTTAAATTAGGGCAGAGCTTAACAAACCCGTTCTTAACTGGGCATGGAACAGCTAAACCTATACCATGGATTTGATCTATAGATATACTGTTTCTTTCGTTAACTAGTTTTATAGTGTTAAAAATGCTTTCAAAAATACTTACTTCATGATTAGTCATTGGAGTCTTAATTTCAATCTGATCAATCAAATGCATTTTATTAAACTCAAACAGACCGAACTTTAGATTTGTTCCACCAACATCAATTCCATAAACAAATTTCTGCATATTATACCTCCTATAAACATTAATATTATTATACTAT
>SBGC01000049.1 GCA_006226985.1 Bacillota bacterium
TATACAGAAACAAAGGAGCATTCACATGAGAATTGAATTTGATACAAAACTAGACTTTAACGATGTACTTATTCGCCCTAAACGAAGCCAACTATCTTCTCGTAGAGAAGTTGATTTAAACCGTACATATCGTTTTAAACATAGTAATCAAACATGGACTGGTGTCCCCATAATGGCATCTAACATGGATGGTGTCGGAACGATAGAAATGGCAATAGAGCTACAAAAAATGAATTTATTCACTTGTTTAGTAAAAAATTATACTCAAGCTGATATGGAACCCTTTAAACATAAGCTTAATCCTGAGTATTTTGCAGTAAGTACAGGAACAAGCAAAGAGGATTTACAAAATCTTCAAGATGCAATTTATGCGAATCCAGGTATCAAATTCATATGTATTGATGTTGCTAATGGATATTCCGAAAAATTTGGTCAATTCGTCTCTGAAGTTAGAGCAATCTATCCTCAACATGTCATCATTGCTGGTAATGTTGTAACTGCAGATATGACACAAGAGCTTATTTTAAGAGGTGCTGACATTGTTAAAGTAGGTATTGGACCTGGTTCTGTATGTACAACACGCATTCAAACAGGTGTTGGTTACCCACAATTATCAGCGATTATCGAATGTGCAGATGCTGCGCATGGGTTAGGTGCACACATCATTAGTGATGGTGGTTGTACATGCCCAGGTGATGTTGCTAAAGCCTTTGGT
This sequence comes from Bacillota bacterium, assembly GCA_006226985.1. Taxonomy (GTDB): domain Bacteria; phylum Bacillota_I; class Bacilli_A; order Acholeplasmatales; family Acholeplasmataceae; genus Peloplasma. Next base: position 716 of record SBGC01000049.1, read on the forward strand.
GCTGGTGCTGACTTCGTCATGCTCGGTGGTCTTTTTGCAGGACACATCGAAGGTGGTGGTGATGTAATCACGGAATATCATGATACACACCAAAGAGATATGAAAACAAATGAACCTATTTATGTCAAAAAACAATTTGTTGAATTTTATGGGATGAGCTCTTCTACTGCGATGATTAAACATAAAGGTGAAGTTGCAGAATATCGAAGTTCAGAAGGTAGAACGGTTAAAATCCCTTACAAAGGATATGTCGAAACGACAGTAAAAGATATTTTAGGTGGCATTCGATCAACATGTACATATGTTGGAGCACCGACTTTAAAACAACTTGCAAAATGTACAACGTTTATTAAAGTACATAAGCAATTTAACGATGTTTTTGTCAACGGAAAGCATTAAAAGAAATATAAAGGAATACCATTTTTTGATGGAATTCCTTTTTTTATATCCCTTAGTAAAATTTTGTATGTTTTTTTACTAAAATAATTTGTAAAGCGCTTTCTTTTTTGATAAAATAGGTCTAAAGAGGTGAGTTCATGGCAACCATTACTGAAATAGCTAAAAAAACAAATGTCTCTATTACAACAGTTTCACGCGTCTTAAACTACGACAAAAGTCTATCCATTTCAGAAGATAAGCGGAAATTAATTCTAGAAACAGCCGAAAATTTAGATTATCAAACGCCTAAAAGAAAAAAACTTAATCTAAAAAAACCACTTACGTTCGGTCTCATACATTGGTACACGATGCATCAAGAATTAGAAGATACTTATTATTTATCCATAAGACTCGGGATAGAGCGAACATGTTATGATCGCCATATTGAATTAATCAAGATATTTAAAACCGATGATACATATGTTTTAGATAACATTCAACCCCTTGATGGCATCATTGCAGTTGGTAAATTTTCTGTTGAAGAAATTAAAATGTTTGAAGAAAAATTCACTTATATCGTCTTTGTAGATTCGTCCCCGAATGATACAAAATTTGATAGTGTCATGATCGATATTAAAGAGGCTTTCAAAAAGGCTATTGATTATATTTTATCACTTGGGCATAAACGTATCGGGTATATTGGTGGAAGAGAATATATCGGCAAAAATCAACAGGCGATTGGTGAGCAAAGAGAAATTGTTTTTAAAGAGTATCTTGATGAAAAAGGACTATTCGATGAAAGAAATGTACATATTGGTTCATTTACGATTGAAAGTGGTTATACATTGATGAAAGAAGCTATCACACAAAATCATTTACCAACTGCTTTTATGATAGCAAGTGATGGCATGGCTATTGGTTTAATGAAAGCCTGTTATGAAGCTGGTATTAGAATTCCAAAAGATTTATCCATCTTTAGTTTTAACGATATCACTCAAAGTCAATATACCATTCCCCCTTTATCGACAGTTAAAGTATATAAAGAGTTTATGGGTGAACAAGCTGTAAGTTTACTCATAGAAAAAGCGACAGGTCAAAGGAGTATTTCAAAAAAAGTTATTATTCCTACTGAACTCGTCATCCGTGAGTCATGTAAGTCAATCCAAAGCGAGGAAAACATATGAAAAAAATAACGTTTATCGTCATTATGACTTTTTCACTACTTCTTCTTATCGGTTGTAAAAAAGAAATTAAGGAGCCTGTCTTTGATATTAATCCATGGACACCAACCTTAGGTAGTCGAACAAATCAAACATCTTATCAATTACTTGATCCATCCTATGATGAAGAATCTTTTAAGATTGAACCTATTCCTGCACTTCAAGATGGAAAAAGAGAAGATTTTATGATGGGTGTTGATGCATCGATGATTAAAAAAGTCATTGATCAAGGTGGCATTTATTATAATTTAAACGGTGTTGAACAAAGTGTTTTTGAAATACTAGCTGATGCTGGTGTAAATTATATGCGTGTCCGTGTTTGGAATGATCCATTCTCACCTATTGGTCTTCAAGGTGGTGGTGATATGGATATCGAACAAGCATTTTGGATTGCTCGAGAAGCAAGAAGAGTCAACATGAGAATTATCTTAGACCTTCATTACTCAGATACATGGGCTGATCCTGAGCATCAAGTAAAACCCTATGCATGGGAAACACTCACCTATTCTGAATTGATTAAGGCTATTGAAGATTTCACATATGAATCAGTCATGTACTTTAAAAATCGTGGAGTGACTCCACAAATGATTCAAATAGGTAACGAAATTAATAATGGTATGTTATTTGAAGAAGGACGTATTATTTGGAACGATCCCACATCATATGATCGTTTAGCAGATATGCTTAAATCAGGTATTAAAGGTGCGAAGAAAGCAGATCAATTCATCAAAACAATTATCCACTTAGCTGATGGTGGTAAATTTTCAATTTTTGATGAGTTCTTCAATGAGATGGAGGATAGAGATGTAAATTATGATATTATTGGAGCATCTTTTTATCCTTTCTATCATGGTACACTTGATCGCTTAACAGAGAATTTAAATCAAATAAGTGCGAAATATAACAAACAAGTCTTTGTTGCAGAAACATCTTATGCTTACACACAAGAAGGGCATCAGAATGCATCAAATATCTTTGGTGAAAATCAAGAAGAAAATGGTGGATATTTAGCAACTATTCAAGGACAAGCAACAAGTATACGTGATGTCATTGAGGTTGTCGCAAATGTTCCAAATAATAAAGGATTAGGCATTGTCTACTGGGAACCAGCATGGTTACCAGTAAATGGAGCTGGTTGGGCTGAAGATGGTACGCTTGCTACTTGGTCAAATCAAGCTTTATTTACGTATTCAGGAAAAGCTTTACCTTCAATCAATGTTTTTAAAGCTGTTAGGGAAGACAATGAAGTATCAATTAACATCATCGGATTAAAGAGTGATGTCATTCAAGTCGGCTTAAATATTGTTTCTCAAACCATATCAGAAAGCAAAATGCCAACGAAAGTCATTGCCTTAACTGATGTTGATTCATATATTTATGCTGATGTTACTTGGAATGATACTGAAAAACTATTTGCTGAAAGTAATGTTGGTGAACATGAAGTCAATGGTGTCGTCACTTATGGTAATCGGACGTGGCAAGTCGTTGCTCAAGTTAGATCCATCCAAAACTATATTATTAATCCTGGGTTTGAAATAGGTAAAGTCGGAGCAAACGATGAACCTGTTAAATCACCTTGGTTTGTCGAAAGTACTCCTCTTTCTGTTTTGATTGGTAAATTGCAAACCAATAAAGACTTTAGAACAGGATCCAATAACTTTAATTATTATCACACACAAGCTTTCTCTTATACGTTATACCAGGATATAACCATTCCAAATGGCACATATCGATTAAGTGCCTACATTATGGGTGAAACAAATAGTAAAAATATTGAGCATTATATGTTTGCATCGCAATTTGGTGGTCAAATGATGAAACAAAACGTTTTTGTTTCAGGATGGGCAGCTGGATATAGTGAAATTGTGATTGAAAATATAATTGTTACAAATGGTCAAATTCGTATTGGTTTTTATGGTCAGTTTAATGCAAGCACATGGGGTCATATTGATGATTTTGAACTCGTGAGGACTTCATAATGAAAACATCCCTTAACTTTGATTGGACATATCTTGATTACGAAAATTTAGATGCTATCTCGCATGTGATTGGTGATGGGTCTTCTGTTGACATTCCACATGCTAATACCATCATGCCCTATAATTATGTCGATGAACATAGTTATCAATTTAAATCAACATATCAAAAACGAATAAAGTATCAATCATCTTGGGAACATCAAATCATTAAAATCTGTTTTGAAGGTGTTGCACACGAAGCAATCGTTTATGTCAACGGACACTATATTGGTACGCATCAAGGAGGCTATACACCTTTTTCATTCGACATTACTAAAGATATCCTTAAGGATCAAGACATATTAATAACGGTGTTTGTCGATGCGCGAGAATCATTAAATTTTCCTCCATTTGGTCATGTGATTGATTACTTAACATACGGAGGTATTTATCGTGAAGTGTACCTTGATATCTTAAACCCTACTCATATTGAAGATATAACCATAACAGGATTGGATTTATTAAAACATCCGATGATCGAAGCGAAAGTTTTGTTATCTCAAAACGAAGATACTTATCTTCATTTAACTATTTTACATGAACAAAAAGAAGTTATCTCGTATACGTTTTCTCATCATGAAGACAATAATCATCTTCAATTCTACGTACCAGGTTTAAAGCTATGGGATGTTGATCAACCACATCTTTATCAACTCATTTTTAAACTATATTATCGAAACCAAATCGTTGATGTCAGAAAAATCACAACAGGATTTAGAGAAGCTAAATTCATGCCAGATGGCTTTTATCTCAATGGTAAAAAGATAAAAATTATAGGACTAAATAGACATCAAGATTATCCATATGTTGGCTACGCTATGCCAAAATCTGCACAATATCAAGATGCAAATATTTTAAAAAACGTATTAAACTTGAATATGGTCAGAACATCTCATTACCCTCAATCAAGACATTTTATTGATGCATGTGATGCGTTAGGATTACTTGTTTTCGAGGAAATCCCTGGATGGCAACATATCGGAGATAATGCATGGAAAGATGTTGCAAAAAGTCATGTGAAAGAAATGATTTTACGAGATAAGAACCATCCTTCAGTTGTTTTATGGGGTGTAAGAATTAACGAATCAGGTGATGATGATGTATTCTATACTGAAACAAATCGAATCGCTAAATCTATAGATCCTACACGACAAACCGGAGGAGTAAGATTTATCACACACTCATCAATTTTAGAAGATGTTTTTACTTTGAATGACTTTATTCATGAAGGACATAATATACCTTTACGAAGACTCAAAGATGTTTCAAATCAAGCAAATATCCCCTATCTTGTCACAGAGCATACAGGTCACATGTTTCCAACCAAATCATTTGACCATGAGCAAAAAAGACTTGAACATACAAAAAGACATTTAAATATCATTAACCATATGTTAGGAGATTCTGAAGTGAGTGGTGTCATTGGTTGGTGTATGCACGACTATAACACACACATTGATTTTGGTAGTGGTGATAAGATTTGTTATCATGGTGTCTTAGATATGTTTAGAAATGATAAACTTGCTGCTGCTGCTTATAAAACAAATCAATCTCACACGCCTTATCTTGAAGTTTCCTCAAATTTTAGTATTGGTGATTATCCAAAAGGTTTTGTTAATGAAGTTTTCGTTTTTTCTAATTGTGACCAAGTATTTGTTTATCGCAACAATGTGTGTATTGGAGAACTCAAAAGAGATCTAAAATACAAACATCTTCCCTATGCACCATATCAAATGGATTGGTTTGGAGACTTACTAGTTGAAAAGGAAGGCTTATCTCTAAAACAATCCGACATCATCAAAAAAATATATAAAGATTTAATTCTTTATGGTGAAGATCAATTACCTGCAGAAATAAAAGATATCATTGAGTCAAAAGATGATATCAAACTTGCTTATCAAATGTATGGAAAATATGTAGCGAACTGGGGTTCGAAAAGTATCTCCTACACATTTAAAGGTTACAACAAAGGAACACTCGTCATAGAAACAACGAAAGGTAACGATTTTAAGCATAACATTCGCGTGTTATCAGATACCTTAGACTTATATATAGATGATACTTATGATGTTGCAAAAGTCACAGTTGAAGCTATCAATGAATATCAACATAGATTAGTATATGCAAATGATGCCTTTGAAGTTATCACAGATGATTTAGTTGAAGTGATTGGACCTAAAACTTTATCACTTATCGGAGGTATTCGATCTTTTTGGATAAAAACAAAACATCAAGTAGGCACATCTTATGTCACGATTAAACATCCATACTATCAAGAAACCTTAATGTTTAGATTACACAAGGAGGAAATCAAGTGAAAAAACTATTATCAATTTTCTTACTTCTATTTATCTTAGTTGGATGTGGCCGAAGAACGACCACAACCAACGATGAAGATTTGACACTTATTATTTGGGAAGACAATAAAAATGTTGAACTTGTGACAACACTTACCGAAGAATTTGCTCGATTTTATGCATTAAACTATCCAAATGCTCCAAGACTAAAATTCGAGTTTATTCCACACAGCGAGCAGTCTTCAGTTGAAGATTTAACACTCCATGGACCAGCAGGAACAGGTCCTGATGTGTTTGCATTTGTACATGATACACTTTCAACTGCTGTTTCTGGTGGTTTAATCGCAAAAAATGTATTTTCAGATAAAGTGATTTCAACACATACTGCTGAAGCAGCTCATGCAGCATCACTCAATGGGGTAATGTATGGATATCCAATTACCTCTGAATCACAAATACTTATTTATCGTAAAAGCAAAATATCAACTAATCAAGCTAATAGTATTGAAGGTATCCTCGATAGCAACCAAGCAAATGCAAAACTTGTTTGGGATGTTTTTGAAGGTTACTACTCATTTGGCTTAATGACAGATGCATTACTCTATGGTGAAAATGGTGAAACAACCACAGGACTAAAAGAAACCTATTTAAATTTTGCTACACCAGAAACGATAGAAAATATTACATATCTTTTATCAAACTATAAGAATAATA
>SBGC01000166.1 GCA_006226985.1 Bacillota bacterium
TGCGTGATGCATAAACTACTCGATTCATATATTGATAACATCATGAAGAAATCTACACCTGATGCTCCTTATTGGAATATTGAGTCCATTAGACAAGGTAAGAAACCCCATTGGAATTATATTGATGGTTGTATGATGATTTCTCTTTTAGAGCTCTATAAAGAAACGAAAGATGAGAAGTATTTTAACTTCGTTGAAAATTTTGTTGATTACTATGTTTTTGAAGATGGTTCGCTAAGAGGATATGATCAACAAACATACAATTTAGACGATATCAATGAAAGTCGTGTTTTGTTTGATTTATTTGAACGGACTAAAAAAGAAAAATATGAAAAAGCTATTTTCAACACCTATAAACATATCCTTGAGCAACCAAGAACTTCTCAGGGTAATTTTTGGCATAAAAAAATATATCCAAATCAAGTGTGGTTAGATGGACTTTTTATGGCACAACCTTTTTATGCAAAATACTTAAGTACCTATAAAAGTCATATGACTTATGATGATATTATCATGCAATTTGAAAATGTCAGAAAATATATGTTTAATGAAGATAAAAAACTTTATTATCATGGTTATGATGCATCCAAATCCATTTTTTGGGCGAATAAAGAAACAGGAGTATCTAAAAACTTTTGGTTAAGGGCTATGGGGTGGTTTGTGGTTGCTATTGTTGATGTTTATAGTTTCTTACCAGAAGATTATAAACCTAAAGAACATATACTAAAACCGATGCTAAAAGAGATTGTTGATGGGCTTCTTCAATATCAAGACTCAAAAACAAAACTTTTCTACCAAGTTGTTGATCAAGGAGGGCGAGCAGGAAACTATCTAGAAGCCAGTGGTTCTTCTCTTATATCGTTTGCAATCCTTAAAGGAGCACGATTAAATGCTCTACCACAAACATATTCAAAAATTGGTGAAGGTATATTCCATGGTGTATGTAATACGTACTTAACTGAAAAAGATGGTGAACTCAATCTTGGAGGTATCTGTTTAGTTGCAGGACTAGGACCTGAAAACAACCTAAGACGTGATGGAACTTATGAATATTACATCTCTGAACCTATCGTCAGTAATGATGCGAAAGGTGTAGGCCCACTCATTATGGCGTACACAGAGATTAGAAAATTGAAATGATAATATCATTGCTGATAAGCAATTCAATAAAAAAATTTAATAAGGAGTCTTTAATATGTCAAAATCTTTTGATTTAGTTACTTTAGACATGAAGTATTTAGCCATGGCGATGGCTGACACCAAAGAAAACTCAGAAAACATACTCAATCTGTATTTACATGAACATGCAATTCAAAACACTGAACTATTTGAATTCCAGTTTCGAATCTCGCAAGGAGGGCAAAAACATATTCTCTATCTTTCCTATGCAGTCATTCCTGAACAGTTAAAAGCGAAAAGCCCCATGCAAGTTGTAAAACTTAATACTAACCTTTTTATGCATTTTACAGTAACACATCATGAATATAATCAAGTTCTTGATGGAGAATTTAAGAACATCTATGATGAGTTCCTAAAAGCTCATGATTTAGTTTTAGATATATCAAGTATCTTTGGACTCTTTAAAGAAAATGATCAAGGATACGATGTTTATATCCCTTGTAAAAAGAAATAAGTCACATAAACATAAAAGTCAAGTTCAACCGAACTTGACTTTTTCATTTTATTCTTTAATGATGTGATTATACGCCTTGTTGTAACATCGCTACATAAACTTTTTGGAATCCAGCAATGTTTGCACCAACAACGATATTATCTGGTTTACCCGTATATTTTAAGGATGCATCATGGCACATCTTGAAGATATTCTTCATAATTTCATGGAGTTTTTCATCAATTTCTTTAAATGTCCAATTCATAAACATCGCATTTTGTGCCATTTCTAATCCAGAAACAGCAACACCACCAGCGTTTGCTGCTTTACCTGGTGCAAATAATACACCATGGTCTAATAAATACTTAGTCGCATCAATCGTCGTAGGCATGTTTGCACCTTCTGCAACTAACCAGCATCCATTAGCAACTAAATCTTTAGCTGAATCTAAATAAATTTCATTTTGTGTTGCACAAGGCATTGCGATATCACATGGAATCTTCCAAATAGCTTTTGTATCTGTACTAAAGATAGCTTCTGGACGATATGTTCTGTACTTATCCATAATGATGGTGTTTGATTGTGATAGACGTTTAATCAATTTAACATCGATACCTGCTTCATCATGAATAACACCTGAAATATCACTCATACCAACAACTTTTCCACCAAGTTCAATCACTTTTTCTGCTGCCATTGATCCAACTTTACCAGATCCACTGATAATGACTCTCTTACCTTTAAATGTTTCATTCTTAAATGTTGAAAGCATTTCTTCAACAAAGTAACATAAACCATATCCGGTTGCTTCTGCTCTTCCTAAAGAACCGCCTGATTCAATACCTTTGGATGTGAATGTACCACTGAATTCATTTTCAATCCGTTTGTACATGCCATACATATAACCGATTTCTCTAGCACCTACACCTAAATCTCCAGCAGGTACGTCCATACGTGGTCCAATATGACGATAAAGCTCTAAGATATAGTTTTGGCAGAATCTCATAATTTCATTATCGCTTTTACCTTCAGGATCGAAATCAGAACCACCTTTTGCCCCACCCATTGGTAGACCTGTTAGTGAATTTTTGAATGTTTGTTCAAATCCTAAGAATTTGATAATCGATTCGTTCACATTTGGATTAAATCGAATACCACCTTTGTAAGGCCCGATTGCAGAGTTAAACTGAACTCTCATAGCACGGTTCACTTGAACTTTGCCAGAGTCATCTACCCATGATACTCTAAACTTAATAATTCTTTCGGGTTCTACAATACGTTCTACAATAGCGTCTTGCTTGATTCGAGGATCTTTATCTACGATAAAATCAATCGAACAAAAAAATTCTTCGACAGCTTGTAAAAATTCTGGTTGGTCTGCGTAACGTTTTGATAAAGCTGCAAAGACATCAATTAGATAAGTACTTTTAAACAATTTGAATTACCTCTCTTTTTTATGATATGATGCGATATAATCGCAAGAGTTCACTATTTTTATATAATTCGCAACAAAAAAAACATAGGATGAAAGTTTATATGATTGAAAGTTTATGTCTTAGTATCGTCATATCTATTATACTATGAAAGCGCTTTATTTCAAGTCCATATCTGCAATTTTAGAAAATTAATCATTTTAATGGATTCGATGTAAAATGATGGTGAAAGGATGTGTTGAATATGTCTTTAAAACTCATCACATGGACTCCTCGAGTGCTTTCAATTTTACTTGTATTAATACTATTTATGCTTTCATTCGATGTTTTTGAAGAAGATGATATATGGTATATGCTTATGCTCGGTTTTTTAATTCATAATATCCCAGTCATGATCTTAATCACTACGATTATTATTTCATGGAAAAGACCTTTGTTTGGTTCATTTATCTTTTTACCGCTCGGAGTCTTTTACGCAGTTTACATGCTGATTAAAAATGGTTCTAGTTTTTTGCTTGCTGTCATATCATTAGGACTGCCAGCAATCATCATCGGTTTGTTTTATATGTGGGATGATCATAACCGTAGAAAATCCGCTTAAGCATTAAGTAAATACTTACAATTTGTCATGCACCTTATTACAATATGGGCATATAATATCACCATGTTGATTAATCTTTGTAATATTTCGGTAATACATGAGTGATTCAACTTGTTTTTCATAGTACCAATAATCATCGTGTTTAAAATCTGATTTATGAAGCACGTATTTCTTTAAATGTGCAATATCTGTATAGAAAAATGGTTTATGCGTTTCTTGACAGGTACCTTCTTTAATTTGCGTCATACAATTGTTGCATTGATAAAAACCTTGGTATGGATCTTTTGAAAGTTGACCACCACAAAATGGACATATATCTCTCTTTGAGTCTGAATAGATCATACCTTTTAAGATAACCTGTTGAATTCTTCTAAAGGAATCAATATCTTCCATGCTAATATGAACATCTTTTCGCTCAAGATAATCATCATCAAACTGATTAACGACAACCACCTCATTGATTCCATAATTTTTTTTATACGTATTAAATGCTTTAACATCGTATTCACTACCTATAAGAATCATCTTATAGGTTTTTTCTTTTGTGAAATATAACAATGTTTCTTTTTTATTATTACTAAAAATATCTAACTTCCAGCCTTTATATGTAAAAGACATATCGAGTGAGCTCAAGTTTATCTTAAATTGAGGGTCGATTTCAAAATTAAAATGTCCAACAGCAAATATCGTAAGTATTTGAACATACGATAAATAGTTCTCTCTCATGAGATCAAAATCGACTGCAACATCTTTTTCTTCAAGTTTGACCTGATTACCTAATAAATACTTATACGTCTTATATACCAATCGGTAATCTTTTTGCATCAAAAAGATGTTCGTTTTCTTTAAAGCGAGATTCCGATTTCTTGTAAGATTTTTGCGGTAGATAGGTTTATGCAATCTTGGATTAATCGCTTGACTAATGATCGATAGTTCATTGAGTAATTCTTTGGATAAATTAAAATATTGACTAAAATCTCGAATATAACCTGTATGTAATTTACCTAATGCTAAAAAATAATTCACATGATTGACTTTTTCAAGTAAATTAAACTTCATAATATTACTTGCATATAATAGACTGTTTAAAGTTCTACGATTTCTTTTGATGAGTGAGAGAATTTCATCAATAAAATTACAGAAAATAATGTTTTCATAAATACTGTAATCATCTTCATAGATACGTGTAAGTAATTTTCGAGGTTTTACACCTTTTTGAGTTAAATTTGAAACATATTGGCTATGATTAGCTAGATGAAGTAAAGTATTTTGATTAATAATACGCGTATTTTCTACAGGTAATACATCATCAGAATCTTTTAAGATGATAATAGGTTTACTAAAAATACGTTTAATCGCTGGTGTTGATTTACGAATGTATGCGATCATTTTACTTAGTTTTTGGAAGTCAAAGTCGGGTTCAATAGAAAACAATGTCATATCATGAACGACATAATAGTCAAACTCTATATAGGACACTATTTGATGTTTCTTAACAAAATGATTGATACCCTCTAAAAGGGATGCGAAACGTTGATACTCTTCAATATTCATTTTGTTAATACTTTTGTTCGGATTATTCATTATCTAGACGTTTAATAAACTCTGCACAAAGGTTCAAATTCAGTTTTTCAAATTCCATTTCAAGCTTTTCTTTATCATCAATGGTTTTAACTTCGAGTTTAGCTACAACTTTGCTGAGTAGTATTTTTTCAATGGCTTCACTCTCAACATCTTCTTTTGGAAAACACGCTTTATAAATATTGACGAATTCTTCGATTTGTTTTAAAATACGGTTCCCAAATGAAATGTTGTATGGAGCTAAAAGTGTTTCAACACTCTTAATGAGATCGCTATTTTCTGCATCAAAATTGCCACTTTCTTTCGCTGCATTGAAAAGAGTATTCATCGTTTGATAGTCATAAAATTGTTTCGAAATAGGGTTCGTGTAGTTACGAACCTTTGGTGCACGTTTTGTAAAGTTCATCGTATGTGCACGGTCATAAACTTTATCAGAAATCACAAACGTTGATTCATCACGATTTGCAGTTCCGATAAACCAAACATTAGGTGGAACTTTGAGTGTGTTTCCGTGATCTAATGCTAAATAGTCAATCTCTTGACTTTCTTCTTTTCGACTTAGTTTAATGTTGATGAGTTTAATCTCTCGTTGATTCTCTTCATTTTCCATTAATGATAAGAAGTCTGAGAAATAATACTCAATACGCGATAAGTTCATTTCATCAAGCAAGATAAATGTGAAAACATCACGGTTTAATGCAGCTTTATATAGCGCTAATGTAAACTTTTTAGGTGTATACTTCATGGAAAACTCATTATAATAACCTAATAATTCGTTCTTGTCTTTCCATGATGATTCAACTTCAATGATTTCACAATTACCAAATACTGCTTCAGAAAATATCTTAGGTAAACTTGTTTTACCTGTCCCGGACATACCTTGTAAAATAGAGAGACGGCTTGCTCCAAGCCCAGCAACAAACGTTGCGATATCTTCTGGCGTATAGGAAAGATGTAATCTCGAGTTTTTAGCATACTCTACAATAAAATGAACGAGATCATTTAATGATGTATCTTTCGTTTTAAGTGCTTTTCGTTTCTCTAAATCTTGATGAAAAGCATCCATACGTGAATCCAGTTCTGTGAATGCTGGACATGGATCAAATTGTTCAAAGTTATCTTCACTGTAAGGTTCACCAGATGACGACGTGCTCGAAGCTTCAGATGCATTTTCTGATGATGTAAGGTTGGCTTCTAATACACTTAAATCTTCTCGATCAAACGATTTTCTTAAAAACATCACAATTAAAACGACAAGAGATGCGATGAGTGCATAGATGGCATCTGTACTAATTTTATAATCATATTCTAATACGCTAGGTAGGTCAATACCATAGAGTGCAAAAATCTCTATGAGTACACTTTGATTAATTTCTTTTGCTATTTGGAAATAATAACCTGAGATTGCAATAATAAAAACAAAGAAAATATTGACGATGGTTGCTAATTTTACCATTGAGCTAAATTGTTTATGTTTTGATAAATAACTGGATAACGCTACAACAAGTGTTATACCTGTAGAAATTAACATCGTTACAAGTAAAAATGCAACCAAACGATAACCAGGATCTAAATCTGCATAATCTCTTAAGATTTTTAACCCGGAAAGTTCAATAGAGTTTGTGTAATCTCCATATGATATTTGTATTTTAATAATATAGAGCAATAGCATTAATGTTGATACGATGGTTAATAAAAAGATATATAAAAGCGGTTCAATTCGAGGATATCTTACTTTTGATTCATCAATAGAGATTTGAGCGAAGGCGCTATATTTACCTCTAAAAATAGCATATACAAAAATGACAACACACATCAATAACATCGGAATATATGCCGATGTTTGTGAAGTTGATCCAACTAATGTGTAATAAGTGTCAAGTCCTAGACCTGTAATAAAGAAGATAATTGTCGAAATGAATATAAAATTAATTAAACTCTTTGATTTGGTTATAAATTTGGATTTGTCAAAGAAGTAATAGGTCAAACACTTAGCTAAATATAAAAATACACTTAAAAAGATAATAAAATTGACAAAGAAATAAATGATAACATCATAATTCATGTCACTTGAGAATAAGACAGAAACGATGATAGCACGATATGTTGTATCTAACTCAAGTGTGTAAAGAGGGATAAAGAAAGTGGTTAGAAATACTGCGATAGCAACTAAATCAATAATGAATACACTTAAAGGTATCTTTGTTTCAGTTAATTTGATTTCTTTCTCGTCTTTTTCAAACTCTTTACTTTCTAATAACATCTTATTTCTAAAAATAAGTAGAACAAAGATGCCAGCCATTAATAAGAAGTTAAAAATAATCAATATAATAGCAAATACTGGTAAAGCGTTATAGCTTGATTGATAGACAATTAAGCCAGTATCAAATCCTAAAAAGTAAATAAGTCCAGAAATGAAACCCCAGTTAGTTTTTTTGAAGAAACTAAGTACAGATAATAAAATAGGCACAAGCGATACATAAAATACCCATCTAAAGACATAGGAAAAGATATTGATGTATAACCCATCAGATAATCTACCTGCTAAAGACATCATCGTATCATCTTGATACGGAGCTTTTAATTTTAATGACATGACCCAAAGGTTAATAAAAAACATGATGATTAATACTCCAATGATGAGTGTTCCAATGAACCATGATTTTTTAAATAAGGTTTTCATATAGTACTTCCCCTTTTTGATATATAGTACTCTTTATTACCATTGTAACATATGTAATTAAGCAAGATTACAACAAAGTATTTGTTATATCTATGATATAAGATAAAAAAACACGCTCCAATAGTTAAGGAGCGTGTATTCTTAAAGCAAAATATCCTTAATGACTATCTAAACATAATACATATTAATCTAAATAAATCATCACTCTTGTTTTGACATTTTTATGTAAATACTTATGGATATTTAAACACTTGATGTCTTTAATTTCCTATAGGTTTAGAATTTATTGGAGTATTCTTATCTATATAATCCCTTTTTGTGACGATGAGGTATGTACTTCCAACACCAAATGCAATCAATATTGAAAAAGGTACTATCATCGTCCGATAAAATCTATTTTTAAGTGACTGATATACTGCGATTAGGTTAGATACCCCAGTTTCATAATTCAAAAATGTGATACCTTCTTTTTCAATCATGACTATTGGATAATCACTGGAATCACCCCAACCATGACGACCATATATTAGTGTAATCTGATTACCTACTTGAATCGAATCTAAACCTCCATTTTCTACAAAAACTACGAGGTTTTGTCCTTCTAGTACATAATATGATTCAGTAAAATTTAGTTGTTCTATAACCACTTGTTCATCTTCTACGACGATGTTGCCTATTGTTATGGTGATTGTTTGATAATCGTTAAATTGTGAATAGTCTACATGAAAACTCAAAAGAGCTGATCCAATAAGGTACAAAACAACATTAATGACTAACGTGATGATTGTCCCAATATGAAAAAATATGGATAATAAAGTTCTTTTCATAATTTGTATCTATACTCAAACACTTTTACTATTTGGAGTATAACTCCCTTTCTTCCTATTATTATTGTAGTTTAAAGAATTCGATGACTATATGCAAAAAGTGGTGCCGAAAAGATGACCCGAAGTTTATACATATACTTTTAAAATTTATCACCTAAATGAATTGTCTTTTTCTTTATATAAATATGTTTTCTGACAACAATAATCCTTTACCCTGCTGTCTATGGCAATAAATTGTAATATTTTTAATCATGATACTATCAGAACATGAAGAAGTATTACTTCGGACTCAACATGTAGTTTTCTATCAATGTATTCGAAAAATACCCTTTATGAGGAATGCTCTGTATAACTAACTATGAATTATTGATTGTATCAATATATGGTTGTATGATTGATTTTACTAATTCTGACTGTTCATGTACTGATAGATCGAGGTTATATGAAAATAAATCTTGTATATTAAAACCCGGATAAAACAAAGTATAGTTATTTTCATGAATATCAAAATCAGAGTAATAATCACTATCACTAGGTCTAGTGAAAATCAAATAACATTTATTGACATCAAGTTCCTTTGGATAATTTATGTAATAGTAAGTGAGATATGATGAGTATGAACCACCTCGAACAACAATATAATCTTGATTCATATGACCTATAAGATTTTCAATGATTTCAATTTGATAATGTGTAGCAACTTTGTCCAACTCGAGTCCATCACTCGTAGTTGTTTTTATCTTATTTAAAACTCGAATAATTTTTATGTCTGTAAAGTTTTCTAAAGCTGTTAAAGGATTCGAAATATCTATAAATAATGGGGTGGATTCCAATATCGTCCATTTTGCATGAAGTGTAATATTCGTTTCGATGGCCTGATTAAAATCAAATAGCTGATTCTCAAAATACCAACCTTCAAAAATCCAAGATTGAGAAGGACTTACAAACTGCGGATCTATGGCTTGTTTTCCATGTTTTATTGTTTGTGGTTCTATCGCACTTAAATGAGGATGTTCCATTGTCATACTAAAAGAAACAAGATACGTTTTATTTTCTCTGCATGCCACTAAAAATAAGATGACAAATATACTTAATATCAATATGCAACTTTTTCTCATAATGGGTTAAAACCTTCCTTCCATCTTTGATGATACAACCTAATATCGACAGGTCCCAACTTATCGACCTCATTATAACCATCCTTCATTAAACTCCCATAATAATTATTTGGAAGATGTGGTAAACCTAAAGCATGACCAATTTCATGTGCTATCACATATACTCTCTTTGCCATATGTGTTTGACCAATCCAATTGTCAAAATAGAAAGAGTTTAGCTTAATTTCTAAATATTCATAACTATAGCTACCGTATATGTTAGTGTTACTAATAAATATTTCTCTAGCTATTATAGTAGAATCCATAAAATTGTTAGTAATATATACCTTCCCAGAATCTAAAATATTCCAAATATTTTGGATTCTTCGATAATAATCCCTTTAAAATCATGGTTAGTATCATACACCTTATTGTCATATTAGGCATAGTTTCTAATTACTTCTATCTCTTGAACTGAATTATTAACGGACTGAACCATCACAGTGAATAACAAAAAAATCGAAACGTTAAACAGTTTAGTTACCATTATGCCCCCTTAATTTTTTTTAAAATCCATATATTGTAATCATATTGTAACATAGTTTAAGTAACGGATCAAACCATTGTTCAATAGTGTAAGTTATAATGAAACTGTATAGAGCTCGGCTGTACTTGGATTTCGAAGGAGTTCTTAATAAAATAAAATTAACTTAGGTAGATCTAATATTCTTATAGATTTAGACTCTAGATATTCATGAGTGGGATTAAATTCAAATCAACCCTTTTGACCTTAGAAGTTCATGATTTACATTTCTTTTCATCACATCAAAAAGAAGCGTTCTTCTTCACTATAAAAACAAAAGACCATTGAACTTCAATGATCTTTCTCTACAAAATAATTGTTTAATAAGTGGTGCCGAAAAGAGAATCCGAATTTTATACATATATTCATCACTATTTACGGCTTAACGAAGCCACCAAAAATAACTTCTGTAATTACAAAAATCACTAGGTATTATCATATGTGTTGTTTAAAACAAACAATTCTTAGTTATTGCCTCCAATTTATGGTAGTTAAAACATTTTTTTAACCTACTATTTCAATTATTGCATAAAATGAAACGAAGCCAAAATAGAGTATAGACAAGAAACTAAAAAGCAAGGCAAGTAAGGCAATTAATTTACTTTTTTGTTTGAACTGTAAATGGATTATTTGTAAATTTCGATAAATCAAGAATAAGCCTATGACGATGCTTATAAGTCTTATGGTATTTGTTAGTATTTGCATCATAACTAATTCAGTTTTAAAACTAGAGCCTATAACTAGTAAAGTGAAGATTAAGATGAATATCGAGAAAATGATGCTATCAAAACCAGGTTTTTGCGATAATGGTTCACTTTTAATATTTTGTGATTCAATGACTGTTTTTTTATAATCCCCAAAAGTGAAATAACTGAATAAAAGTCGATTGCTGATTAACCAAGAAATACGTTTACTTTGATTTTTTTTGATCTTTTTTATCTCTTCAGCACGTTCCTCACTATTTAGTTCTTGTAACAATTTCCTGTGCTTATATGCCAAAATCGTATTGAATAAAAGTGATAATAGCGAAAAGAGAACATAAATCAAAATTATTGAAGCAACAGCATTGAAAATAATCTCATGAATCATCTTGACACCCCCAAATATATAAACTAATTTAGTTCAGTATAACATATTTATTAACTCGCATTACATAGTGTAAAAATTTTTGGTGAAAGTGAAAAACGAATTAATACTCATAAAATTGATAGAAAAGCATAAAATTGTTTGTGCTGATTTCGATGAAGTGTTTACAAGAAATTTCAAGCGTCACGTCAAAACACAAATCACCTCTTTTGACCTTAGATGTTCATGATTTATATTTTTACCTATTGTATCAAATAATCATCACTCTTCTTGACCATAAATATAAAAGACCATTGAACATCAATGATCTTTCTCAAAAATGAATTATCTTAATTATGGTGCCGAAAATAGGACTCGAACCTACGACCTGCTGATTACGAGACAGCTGCTCTACCAACTGAGCTATTTCGGCCTGATGGTTGATTGATCAAATAACTAATTAATTCATCTTAACATAAAAATATAATTTGTTGGGTTGAATTTATACTTTGGTCCTTTCATTTCAGTTTTAACTTTATCAAGATCTATGGATCTATTTCGTGCAAATTTGAAATATTTGTCGAGTTCATTTGTTTCAATGGTATTATTTGATAAAACTACGCCTATGAAATCATAATCATCATCTAAATATGCTAATGTAGCATCTCCATGACTATCATTACAAAGTAATATTCCACCTTTTTTCAAATATCTTTTGGTAGCCTGTCCAACAAATCCTGCAAATTGTGAAATGATCATATCAACCTGTTCTATGTTGATATAATCTGTGTAGTCAGACCCAAAAAACTTTATCGAGCATTCTTCTGAATACACTTTATGTTTCTCAACATATCTTTTGATTTCATCCATATGATTAAAAAAATGAATAGCTCCATTGAAGTTATCAATATATGTTACATCAGGTAACACAAAGGATGGACTAATATCAATATAACTACCGGGATATAACGCTCTCGTAGCATTAAATTTTCTAGCTACTAAACTATACAATGATTTTCTGTCACCGATTTTTGCGATATAGTCTTCAAATTCTTTCATACAATTCATGGTAAGTTCTCCTATTCATTGCATCCTGTAAAAAAGTTTCATCTTTACAATGTTAATTTTCTATAGTAATGGTGCAGATGATGAGATTTGAACTCACATGACCTATTGGTCACAGGCTTCTGAGACCTGCGTGTCTACCGTTCCACCACATCTGCTTTATGTATTATTATATACCTTTTTTAAGCATAAAAAAACTGTTTGCTACAAACAGTTTTTGTTATAATTCATCTTCTTGTTATGGCTCTATTCTGTGTATTTAATAGGAATGAACATCTTTCAATGACTTTCTTTCGTTACACATTATATGTTGTAGATGATGTGTCGCCACCACGTCCAGTCCAATTCGTATGAAAAAATAGACCCCGTGGCTTATCTATTCTCTCATAGGTGTGCGCACCAAAGAAATCTCTTTGTGCTTGTAAAAGATTTGAAGGTAATTTTTCTGTCTTATATCCATCAAAATAACTGAGCCCTGCGGCCATCGAAGGTGTAGGAATACCATTTAACACTGCGGTTGAGACAACTTTGCGCCATGAATCTGTAAGTGATTCAATAGTGTTTTTGAAGTATGGGTCTAATAAGAGATTAGTTAATTGAGGATTCTTATCAAATGCTTCTTTTATTTTTCCTAAAAATACTGAACGAATGATACATCCTCCACGCCACATGAGAGCAATGCCACCATAGTTTAAATTCCAGTTATATGTTTGTGCGGATGCTCTCATAAGGGCATACCCTTGTGCATAGCTAATAATCTTAGATGCATATAAAGCTTTACGAATATCTTCAATAAAAGCTTTTTTATCACCAGTAAATGTAATTGGTGTTTGTTTAAACACCTTGGATGCGATCACACGTTCATCCTTCATAGAAGATAAGAATCTCGAATAAACAGATTCACCAATAAGTGTTAGTGGAACGCTTTCTTCCATCGATGTAACGGCTGTCCATTTGCCAGTCCCTTTTTGTCCTGCCGTATCTAATATCTTATCAACAAGAGGTTGTCCATCTTCATCTTTAACAGCTAAAATATCTGCTGTAATTTCGATTAAATAACTATCGAGTTCTGTCTTATTCCATGTTTTAAATACTTCATGCATTTCATCAGCACTCATGCCTAAAACATTTCTCATTAAATGATATGCTTCGGTAATGAGTTGAATATCTCCGTATTCAATACCATTATGGACCATTTTAACAAAATGACCAGCACCATCTTCTCCAACCCAGTCACAGCATACAGATCCATCTTCAATCTTAGCTGCGATTGCTTGAAAAATAGGTTTCACATGTGGCCATGCTTCTTTTGATCCACCTGGCATAATGGAAGGTCCGAGTAACGCTCCTTCTTCTCCACCAGAAACGCCTGTTCCAATATAATATAACCCTTTAGATTCAACATAAGCTGTACGTCTTGCTGTATCTGGATAATGGGAATTTCCACCATCAATAATGATATCGCCTTTTTCTAAATAGGGTATAAGTTGTTCGATAACATCATCAACAGGTTGACCTGCTTTAATCATCATCATCACTTTTCTTGGTTTTTCAAGTGAATCAACAAGTTCTTTTATAGAAGATGTTCCAATTATTGATTTTCCTTTTGCACGACCATTTAAGAAATGATCAACTGCTTCTTGACGTCTCGCGTATGCAGTCACTAAAAATCCTTTAGATGCCATGTTTAAAACAAGGTTTTCACCCATCACTGCAATACCAATAAGTCCAATATCTGATTTTCTCATAGTTTTAATTCTCCTTTAACGTTGAACGCGTGCGTTCTCTTCCCAAATACTCCATACTTGAGCTTCATCTGCAGGAAGTGCATAGTCTTCTATAACTGTTGTTGCAAGAGCACCTGTTGCCCATGCAAATTGACAGCATTTTTCTGATGACCACCCTTTTAAGAAACCGTAAAGTAAACCGCCTACAAATCCATCTCCACCACCAATACGATCCAGGACTTGAATTTCTCGTGGTTCAATAACTGTCCACTCATCTCCATTAAGTAAAATAGCTCCCCATTGGTGCTGATTAGCATTCTTAACTTCACGTAATGTACTAGCAAATAGTTCTACATTTGGAAATTCTTCTTTAACATTATATATCATCGTCTTAAACGATTCAATTACGTGACTTAATTGTTTCCCACCAACAGCAGGTCCACAGATGCCTAAAGCAAGCTGATAATCTTCTTCATTGCCAATAAGAATATCGCTTAAGGATGCTATTTCTCTAAATTTTTCTCGTAGTTCATCTTCACGATTTTTCCAAAATGAGCTGCGATAGTTCAAATCAAAAGAAACTTTTGTTCCATATTTTTTAGCAGTTTTTACAAGCTCTAAACACAATGCAAATGTATCATCTGATAGCGCTAATACAATACCCGATAAATGAAGTACTTGAACGCCTTCTTCGCCGAATATACGCTCAAGATTAAAGTCTTTACTGCTTAGCAATCTTCCTACCTCACCTGCTCGATCATTATGAACACGTGGTGCTCTTATACCATATCCACTATCTGCAATATTGAATTGATGCCGATATCCCCAAGGTCCATTTTGCTTAACTTCTTTTCCTTCAAATTGTATATTTCTTCTTAATAAGTCTTGTTTAATGAGTTGAGCAATTGGACTTTCTGATACAAATGCAGTCAATACTTTTGTAGATAAACCCAATGCGGAAGAAATGGATAAAACATTTGTTTCTGCGCTAGATGCACGCATCATAAAAGTATCCGAGATATGAACAGGTTGCCTGTTAGTGGGTGTCAATCTAATACCCATGCTTGATGGTGAAATTATTGCGTATTTATATTTATTAATAAATTCCATAGTATACCTCAAATGTATAATGACTCTTGTTTTGATTAATCGTTTATTTCTTAGTTAATCCTATAGAAAACATTTCTCTACTTAATATTATTATACTTGATGTTTATCTTAATCCTACAATATTGATATCAGAACAAATCATATGTCTCAAAAAAATAAAACCACCTTAGGGATGGTTTAATCTTAATTTTGGGGATTTAATTTTACCTCAATCACATTGAGGAGTACTCCACCAATGCCATTACCAATGACCATAATCATGATCCATAGGAAGGATTGAAAGGTGAACTTATTTCCAATAAATAGATAAAGCATATTGGCTATACTATGTTCAAACTTAGCTAGGATGAAGATAGCAACTGGCATAATAACGAGTAAAACTTTCAAACTATCTAATTTTGCTTTTTTATAAGAGTCAACTGCAATATACATCATCATGCCACAAAATATGGATAAGATGAGTGTTTGATAAAATGCATTATCGAGTTTTAAATCATATAATAACGTTCCTCGCTCAACCACTGCACTAACTCCAGAGAATCTAAAAAGTCTTGCAACTGAGAATACCCCAAGTGCATTACCTAAGAGTGTTTTGAGTAACATTACCATATAACCTTTATTATAAGGTAAGAGATAGCCTACTTTCCCTGTATATAGATAATAACCTCTTGATAGAATAACAAGCAGACCAAAACTAAAAAATAGCGCACCAATCACAGTGTTTTCCACACTTAAATAGATGAGTCCTGCAATTCCAATGTATACCCCTGCCATGATAGCCTTTAGAAATGTTTGCTCATGTTTCATTTTATTTTTCCTTTTTGAACCCGTAAATTGCACCTACAACAAAGTTGGCAAATTTTGCAGGTAATAATTTATGCAATAAAACAAAAATTTTATATTTGAATCCTATAGTTTTATAAAGAGGAAGTCTTTTTTTGTTTAGTAATTTAGAAATGATTTTTGCGGGTAATTCAGGATCCATCCCGTTTCTTTCATCTTCTTCCATAACTGAAACCGAACGATCAACACGATTTTTATAGCATTCGCTATCCACTTCATTTTTCTTTCTGTTTTTTGTAAATCCTGTACGAATATCACCAGGCATTAATATACACACCTTAATGTTAAATGGTGATATTTCATTAGCTAAAGCTTCAGAGAAAATATTGATAGCTGCTTTGGAACTACTATAAAACGATTGAAAAGGAATCGCAAGTTTAGATGCGACTGAGCTCATGTTAAAAATTTTGCCACCACCTGATGCTCTCATGTGGGGTAAAACCGCTTTTGTTGATAGGAAGACACCCATAAAGTTAACATCCATTAGATAATTAGCATCATCAGGTGTGGTATCTTCAGCACTTCCTGAGATACCCATACCTGCATTGTTAATTAACACATCTATTCTTCCTTCAATATCAAAAATCTCTTGGTATGCTTCTTTTAGTTCATCAAATCTTGTGACATCAGCTTGAATGCTTTTCACATTTTTTTCATGAACTTTGGAACGAGAGATTCCATAGACTTTATGTCCTTTTTGTCCTAAATATTGGGCAATGGATAACCCGATTCCAGAGGAAGCCCCTGTAACAATAATAACCATAATTTATTCCTCAAAACCTTCTAAGCTTTGGAGTACTGCAGCGATTTTTTCAATTGCAATATCCATCAATTCTTTTGTATGTGTAGCTGTATAACTTGTTCTTATTAAACATTCCCCAACAGGTGTTGCTGGTGGAACAACTGGATTTACATAAACACCTTGTTCAAATAACATATTACATGCAATCATCGTACGTAATGGCATGTAGGTGAAAATGGGGATAATCGGTGTTTTGGATTCTCTAATCTTAATCCCTTTAGCTCTTAAGCCGTTTCGCATATATTCAGAAATATCATGAAGTGCCTTGACTCTTTCTGGCTCTCTTTTAATAATTCTTAACGCTTGAAGAGCTGCAGCTGTATTTGCTGGTGGAATCGCTGCAGAGAATATATATGGACGTGAATTATGTCTTATATAATCGACAACATCGCTTTCAGCAGCAACATACCCGCCTAAAGATGCGAGTGACTTCGAAAAAGTGCCCATAATAATGTCAACTTCTTTTTCTAAACCAAAATGTTCAGCAGTTCCTCTACCTGTAGGTCCCATGACACCAAAACCATGTGCATCATCAACCATAACTCTAGCACCATATTTCTTAGCTAGATGAACAATTTCAGGAAGTTTAGCGATATCTCCGCTCATGGAGAAGACACCATCCGTAATAATTAATTTACCCTTAGCCTCTGGAGCTTTTGCTAATTTAGCCTCTAAATCATCCATATCACTATGTTCAAAACGAATCACTTCAGCATAACTTAAACGTGTTCCATCGTAGATAGATGCATGATTTTCTTTATCTGAAAAAATGATATCATTTCGACCAGCAATTGCTGAAATAATACCTAAATTAGATTGAAATCCTGTACTAAAAATCGTGCAATCTTCTTTGTTTAAAAAAGTTGCAAGTTCTTTTTCTAATGTTTTATGTAAATTTAATGTACCGTTTAAAAAGCGTGATCCAGAAACACCCGTTCCATATTTTAGTGTAGCATCAACAGCTGCTTGAATGACTTCAGGGTGTGAAGTAAGTCCAAGATAGTTGTTTGATCCAATCATAATCATTTCTTTGCCTTCCATGTGAACAACCGTATCTTGTTTACTTGTTAGTTCATGGAAGTATGGGTAATATCCTGCTTCTTTTGCTTTTTTAGCGGTATCATAGGTATAACATTTTTTAAATAAATCCATTGCTCATTCCTCTTTTCAAAAAACCACTATTTCTATTATATTACAA